>CAZYBD010000001.1:0-3618 GCA_964645515.1 uncultured Dehalococcoidia bacterium
GAGACTAATGGACGTTGCCGTGGCCCTGGGTGGTGACCCGGCGACGATATGGACTGGTTCCGCGCCTCTGCCTCCTGACATGGATGAGATGGTCGTCGCCGGGTTTTTGCGGGAAGAGGCGGTGGAGCTGGTGAAGGCCAAGACCAGCGATCTCTTGGTCCCCGCAGAGGCTGAGATCGTCCTCGAAGGCTTTGTTACACTAGGCGAAGAGCGATCCGAAGGTCCCTTTGGTGATCACACCGGGTACTACTCGATGGAAGACCCTTATCCGGTTTTTCATGTCACGTGCGTCACTCACCGTCGCCAACCCATATATCCAACGACTATCGTGGGCCGACCTCCCATGGAAGACTTCTACATGGGTAAGGTTACCGAGCGGGTCTTTTTGCCGTTGGTACGTACTCTTCTACCCGAAGTTGTGGACATCAACATGCCCGCCGAGGGAGTGTTTCACAACTTGGTGATTGTCTCCTTGAAGAAGGAGTACCCTGGTCAGGCCCGGAAAGTGATCCATGGCCTTTGGGGGCTGGGCCTCATGAGTCTGGCCAAAACCATCATCGCAGTAGATCATTTCGTGGATGTTCAGAACATATCGGAAGTCGCCTGGCGTGTGGCCAACAACATCGACCCAGATCAGGATTTCATTTTTTCCACCGGGCCGTTAGACGACTTAGATCACGCGTCTGCCACGCCCAAATTTGGCAGCAAAGTCGGCATCGATGCCACCATCAAAGGGCCACTGGAAAGTGGCCGGAAGAGGGAATGGCCACCGGACGTTGTGATGGACCCAGCGGTCAAAGAAATGGTGGATGGCAAGTGGGCCGATTACGGGATTTAGCTACCAGCTATCAGCCACCAGCGGCAGTGGTAGCCTTGTATTAAGCCTTCATTGTTTACAGCATCGGCAATAAGAACGCCAGCGGGCATATTAATAGCTAAGGTACCGGTGTACCTCGGATCTATTCGAGTCTGGGAAACTCTCTACGCACTTCCCTTCTGCTACATCGGAATGATCCTAGCAGCCGACGGCTGGCCTGGGTGGAGCGTGTTTGTTTGGCTGACAGTCGCCATGGTGGGTGTGCGGACACTGGGTATGTCGGCCAACCGATTTATCCATTTCAAAGAGGACCTCGCAAACCCCAGGACGGCCAATCGGCACCTCCCCAAAGGGCTTCTGAGACCATGGGAAGTAGTGCTGATGATGGTGGTAGGTACCGGAGTTTTTGTTTTCGCAGCGTCTCAACTCAATGGATTGGCTCTGGTCTTGGCGCCGGTGGCGGCCGCCTACGTCGTTCTCTACTCATTCGCCAAGTACCACACTTGGGCCTGTCATTGTTTCCTGGGCTTGGCTTTGGGAATTGCGCCCTCAGCTGCGTGGATCGGGGTAACCGGCAGGCTTGACCCGGAGCCGGTGTTGATCTCTTTCGCGGTGGCGATGTGGGCCGGTGGCTTTGACATTATTTACGGGTGCGCTGACTATGATTTCGACCGCAAGTACGGTGTCAACTCTATCCCCCACCGGTTTGGTATAGGCGCCGCGCTGTGGATCACTAGGACGATGCACATTCTGTCGGCCGGGGCGTTGCTGGGGGTGGGATTCTGGCTGGGTCTGTCGTTTTACTATTTCATCGGCTGGGCAATAGCGGTGGTCTTGCTGATATTGGAGAATAGTCTGGTGCGGTCCGACGATCTGTCGAAGCTGAAGTCTCCCTTCTTCCAGTACAACAGCACGATATCGTTGGTACTGCTGATATTCACTATCTTAGGGGTGGCGCTATAGCCGAAAACCCTTATATCGTAGGTATTACTGGGGCCAGCGGCGCCATTTTGGCCCGCGCGGTGGTCGACGCCTTACTGCGCCGTGACATTCCTGTCGCGGTCGTGTGTTCCAATGCCGCCCGTCTAGTCTGGCAAGAGGAATTGGGCTACGCATTCAACGATACTCTGGTGGAATGGCAGGAACACCCAGCTTTCGACCACTATATGATTAATGACCTGCGGGCGCCCATTGCCAGCGGGACTTATCCTGCAGCGGGTATGGTGGTAGTTCCCGCCAGTATGAACAGCGTGGCGTCATTGGCCAACGGAATGTCGGGCAACTTATTACTACGCTCCGCTGACGTCTGTCTGAAGGAAAGACGTCAGCTAGTGATTGTGCCTAGAGAGACCCCGCTCCACAGCATCCATCTGGAAAACATGCTCACTCTCAGCCGTATGGGGGCGATTATTCTTCCCCCGGACCCGGCCTTTTACCTTCAACCCCAGGGTATTGACGATATCGTCCGGTTCGTCGTGGCCCGCATTTTCCTAGCCCTGGGCTTGAATCCTGCCATGCCGGAAGACTTGCAGTATCAGGACGGCCATGTTTGATCTGGCCCCTATTTTGAAACAACCGCCGAATCACCCTTCCTGAGCCGTGGCCGAGCTACAAGGGGACGCCAAGCGGCGTTACGTCGCTCAATTATTTTCGCGCATCTCCAGGCGTTACGACCTGATGAACGACCTCATGACCCTGGGGATGCACCGGAGTTGGAAACGCCGGACTGCCGTCCTAGCTGCCAAAGGGTTGAATGGGCCGGCATTGGATGTGTCCACTGGGACTGGGGACCTGGCGTTGGCGCTGGAGCGAAGCGGCGGGGTGGGGAGGGTAGTGGGGATAGACCTCCTTCCGGAAATGATTGGCCTGGCACGGCGGAGGGCAGCCAGCGCAGACCTAATGGTAGGAGACGCGTTGGCACTGCCATTCCCCGACGGGGCGTTCGCCGCGGCGACTGCGGGATTCAGCCTGCGTAATATGCCGGATGTGGAAGCGGCGATTTCGGAAATGGTGCGAGTATTGCGGCCAGGAGGTCGTTTGGTGTTATTGGAGCTAACGCCAATGATTCCTGGTATCAGATCGTTTCTCTTTCGCCCCTATTTTCACTGGGTGGTGCCACTGATCGGGCAGATGGTGGCGGGAGACCGCACGGCCTACACTTACCTGCCGAAATCCGTGGACTACTTTCTTTCGGCGGAACGGTTGGCTGAAATGCTGGCCGGCCTCGGCCTCATACGGTTGGGTTATTGCAAGCTTGGATTCGGCACGGTCAGTCTGCACTGGGGGGAAAAACCGACTGTTTGATCGCCGTTCACCGTGGCGACAGGTACTGCACGGCCGATTAAATTGTTACGACGCCCCAGACGTAGGTACTGTATATCAAAGTGCATATGGGTTAAACTGAGTCTTTACGCTATCCGCAAAACTACGCTTGTAGTGGCGCTTTCGCGGCCCTCAGGGAAGAACAATTTCCATCATTTTCGACAAACTAGCCCCAGTGATTCGTCGTTACCGTGAGATCGAAGAGTCTATGGCGACCCCCGAAGTTGCGTCCGATTTTGAGCGCATTCAGGAGTTGGCTCGGGAAAGGGCGTCGCTGGAAGAACTGGTCGACATATCCAATGTATACAAGGACCTTGCCCAAGAGATCGCCGATCTGGAATCGTTGATCGAGGAAGGGACCGACCCGGAGCTGGTTCAGATGGCTAGGGGCGAGTTGGAGCCCGCGCGGCAAAATTTGGAGCAGTTGACCCAGAACTTGCGAGTGGCGCTTCTGCCAAAGAACCCGAATGACCAGCGGG
>CAZYBD010000002.1:0-6287 GCA_964645515.1 uncultured Dehalococcoidia bacterium
ACTATTTCTTTTGGTGTCATTAAGCACTCCTTGAGGATCGGGAATTTTTCAAAAATGGCCATTGAGTCCATAACATAGCTAACCACAGTCGAGAAAAGATTGTCGAATCCGCTTCACTATCCAATGTGTTCCTTGGAGTAAAGATTAGTGTTGCCTACCGCTAGAGCCGGCGATGGGAATTTTCACAACCACGAGTTGGGGATGCCCTACAAGGCGGACATGAAGCCAAGCGAACGAGTGGCCGACACGTGCAGGTTCCGGTAATCTAATTGTTATTGACGGGCGTATCCCTTAGACAGGGTTAACTGAGAGTGACCTTGGCGGAAGGTGTAGTACCGTAGTTACATGAGCGTTGTTTACTCTGGCAGGCCAAGTGGTTACACCCCTTGCCGATGAATGAGGCGGGGTTGGGGGCAACGACTGGGGTCGAACCAGTGACCTAGCGCTTATGAAGCGCCCGCGCTGCCGCTGAGCTACGTTGCCACCTGAGGACCGTCCGGCCAGCCGCCGTGACGTGCTCCAACCTATCCATGGTACCGGCGCTCATCTGAGAGTGTCAATTATCTGAATTCGGCTCTGGGAAGCGTAATTAACGCTGGCAAGAGGGAGAAGTGCCGGAGACTCTTGCCCATTCACGGGTCGGGCGAAAGCCCTTGGCTCTCATCCGGCCTTCGTAATATCATCAACTGTAAATGGCTGCTCAAGAACAAAACCCGCGAAACCTGTTGGAGGAGACTGCGGCCCGTCTCCACGATGTTGTGGCTGGGCTGGCGGAGGGACTTCGTCCCTTCCCGGATTTCCTAAATATGGCGACAATCCAGGCGGTGGAGTTGGAACTGACGTCGGAGCAGGCAACAGATCTGGGTTGCGTGGTGGTGCTACCCGACGGCGAAATCTGCGAACTGAATCTGAAGACAATCCCGGGCCCGGACGGGTCGTCCGGCGTGGATCAGGTGGAGGAGTACCGAGAGTTGGATCTGCCAGCGGCGCAGTATATTCAATGCGCTGGCAGGGCGATAGCTGCGATCTGTGAAGAGTTCCAGCGCCGGGGAATGGCCTAGCCTATAGCCTAGGCCCGAATCTATTAACTAGTTGTCCAGGTTGATGTCGCCGCTCTGGCCGCCCCGTTTCCGGACCAAGCGTATACCTTCTATCTGTATGCCTCGATCTACAGCTTTGCACATGTCGTAGAGGGTGAGGGCTGCCACCGACACCGCTGTGAGAGCTTCCATTTCCACGCCAGTACGGGCGGAAGTCGAGGCGGTGGCAGCGATGTTGATTCGAGACTCAGAGTCGTCCAATTCTAGTGCTACGTTTACTTTGTTTAGGGGCAATGGGTGGCAAAGTGGGATCAACTCGGAGGTTTTTTTTGCCCCCATGATTCCGGCCAATTGGGCGACTGTTAAGACGTCGCCCTTCTTCATTAGGCCCTCTCGGATCAGGCGGGCCGTTTCTGGCTGTATCGAGACATATCCGCGAGCCACGGCTTCACGGTCGGTGACCTCTTTGGCGCCCACGTCCACCATCTTGGCGCGGCCTTGTTCGTCCAGGTGGGTCAACGAGTTGCTGGACTTTAGGCTGTCCGTGCTCTTTCGTACCGCCATCGGGTCCGCTCCTAAGTATTCCTGGCTAACCTTTCTTGCTGGGCCTGTTGACCAACTGGGCCTCCCTGCTGGCTACCGAGTCGGCCAGTTCGTTTCCGGGGTTGCCGTTGTGCCCTCGTACCCAGTGCCACTCAATCTGTCGGCCGACCACCAGTCGGTCCAACTGTTCCCACAGGTCGTGGTTCGCTTTGCGTTTCCAGCCCTTGGTCATCGTGTTGACCACGTAGGTGCTGTCTGAGTTGAGAATGACGCGAGCCGACGGGCTGATTGCTTCCAGAGCTTTGATGGCCGCCGTCATTTCCATACGGTTGTTGGTGGTCTTCGGGTCGGTGCCAGAAACCACCTTTTGGTGCCCTTCCTGCTGGATGATCGCCGCCCAACCACCGCGACCGGGGTTACCCTTGCAGGCTCCGTCGGTATGAATCACGACAGTGTTGCTGTTCAAGCTCAACCACCTATCTGGTACATTTCGATTTTCCAGCGGTCGGACCTGGTCTGGTCTCCGGAGGCCCGTTCTTCTGAATAGCGGTCCGTGCGGCGGCCCCATACTCGCCAAATCAGGTTGCGGAGCTCCTCATCTGTCGCCCCATCACGCATGGGGTCCCGGAGGCTGACGCCGCTATTGGCGAACAAGCAGGTGAAAATCGCTCCGTCGGTGGAAAGTCGGGCCCTGGTGCAAGTTCCGCAGAACGGTTTGGTCACCGAAGCAATGACGCCGATTTCTCCGCTGCCGTCCTTGTACCGGAACCGTTCCGCAACTTCGCCGTCGTAGTTGCTTGCTATGGGTTCAAGGGGCATTTCCGCATCGATGCGGCTAACAATTTCGTCTGCGCTTAGCACTTGGCCCAACTGCCAGCCGTTCCGGTTGCCTACGTCCATATATTCGATGAAGCGAACGATATGCCCGGTGCCTTTGAACTGGCGGGCCAAGTCTACAACGGTATGGTCGTTCACTCCTTTTTGGACCACCGAGTTGATCTTGATTGGAGACAGCCCGACTTCGTCGGCGCGCTCGATGGCGTGGAGCACTCGCCGGACGCCGAAGCCACGACCGTTCATGGTCTTGAAGACGTCGTCGTCCAGACTGTCTAGGGATATGGTGACTCGGTGGAGTCCGGCATCCTTTAGGTCTTGTGCCTGCTGGGCCAGAAGGTAGCCGTTGGTGGTGAGCGTAACGTCGTCGATACCGACGATACGGCTTAGCTGGCCGATCAGGCGATGGAGGTCGGTGCGCAACAGCGGTTCTCCGCCCGTTACCCGTGCTTTGTTCACCCCCAACTCGGCGAAGATGGCCACCAGCCTCGCTATTTCCTCGAAGGTCAATATGTCTGTGCGGGGCAGAAACTCATAGGCCTCGCCGAAAATCTCTGCCGGCATACAGTAGGGACAACGGAAATTGCATCGGTCCGTGACGGAGATGCGCAAGTCCCGCAGCGGCCTGCCGAAGGTGTCGGAAAGTGTGGTCATCGTTGTTGGGGCCGGTTGTTGAGACTGGGCGAACGGCTATACGCCGTTACTGCGCGTATAGCCTTCGCGGCGGCGTCGGCTCGATGGCTTATTTGGTTTTTATCATGCAACGAGAGTTGGGCCATGGTTTTGCCAAACGAGGGGAGGAAAAAGACGGGATCGTAGCCGAATCCGTCGTTACCTTCAGGGCCATATTGTATCATCCCCGCCACTGACCCAACCAGCGCTGCCACCAGTCGTGGGGTGTGGGATTGGGTATTCCCGGCCGGATGTCCCAATGTTCGGCGTAAATACCCCCGATCCCTGCCATAGGGTTCCGCTACCGTAACTACACAGCGGAACCAGGCCGTCCGCTTCTCCCAGGGTACCCCCTCCAGGTTCCGCAATAGAAGTGCCACTCGCTCTTCATCAGAACGGCAGGTATCGCCCCCATAACGGGCTGACCTCACACCGGGCTCGCCTCCTAGGGCGTCTACTTCCAGCCCCGAATCGTCTGCTAGGGTGAGGACACCGGCCAGGGCGGCGTACTCCGAGGCTTTTAGCCAGGCGTTCTCTCGGAAAGTCAGACCGGCCTCGTCAACCTCGTGGGAAATGCCCAGATCGGCCAGCGACACTAATTCAAAGGGGGCGTTACTCAGCAGTCCCTTATATTCACGGATCTTGCCGGGATTGTTGGTGGCTACTAGGAGGTTCGTTGGCCACGACGGTGGTCCTGTATCGGGCATGCTCATGTTAATCGTTAGTCGGGATCAAATCGTTAGCATCCATGGTCTCAACCAACTTGCAGCGGTCACGACCATAGCCAGCTACCGTTGGGTATGCTGAGTCGTATCTTCCGGCAAGTGGTATCCCGACTCGTCTGTTCTTCGATAACACATTAGATACATAACTACCGCCTCTTAGTAGAAACTTGATGGTTTGCTTGGTCCCGTTCAAATATAGTTACTTGGATTTTACCGAGCCGTCCCAAAATGGGTGGCGGAAATCCTTGAACACAAAGTACTGTCGAACGGCTTCCGGTAGACTGCTCTTTTGAATCAATGAATTTGAAATTGGCTAGATGCTGATCGGTGACAATATCACCCTATGCACCGGAGCTGTCTGCCCTAAGAGATAACTCTAAGATGGTTGAGGCTCGGTCTAGACCTCGCGGCATAGCCTGGAAAATCCTGACTGAGTGGGTTATTACATCGATCTGGCCTAGCAACTTTTGACCCGCCTAGGGCAATTGATTTCAATGGCATGAATTTCCTTGGACCAAATCATCTTGTTGATATGATCTGCTCCATGAGACAACGAAGGAAAAGGTCGGCAGGCGAATTTGTGGGAGAGGCACCAAAAGGCGGGAGGGTGATATTAAAGGCACTCAACAACCGCTGCGACTAGGCCAGATCCTGCATTCGTCTCTGTAGTGGTTTGGGATAGTTCGTTTGAATCAAGTGAACGAGATGAGCCTCCGCTCCATCTCAGATAATTCCTTGATTTGCCATCATCGACAATTCTTCGTCAGAGAGACCCAGCCATTCGCCGTAAATTTGTGAGTTATGCTGGCCGATGGAGGGGCCGGCATGCAACACGGAGCCAGGCGTCCCGCTGAATTTGGGAACTATACCCAGCATTTTGGTACGGCCGATTTCAGGGTCGTCTATTTCCACGATATCGTCTCGGGCCAGGTAGTGAGGGTCGTTGGCTATTTGCGATTGGTCGTAGACCGGCCCGACGGCCGCCCCTTCTGGCACGAGCTGTTCCAGCGTCTCCGACAGCGTCCGTTGCCCCAGCCAGCCGTTCAGTTCGTCGTTCAACTCCTCGCGGTTTTCTAACCGGGCGGCGTTGTCTTGAAACGCGGGTTGTTCGATCAATTCGGACATCCCCATGGCGCGGGCGAGGGTCTCGAACGTGTTTTGCGACGTGGCCGACAGTCCCAGCCAGTGGCCGTCTCGCGTGGAGTAAAGGCTTCGGGGAGCGGCGTCGGGGAAGTCGTTGCCCACTCGTTCCCGATCAATGCCCAGCAAGTCGTACATTGTCACGTGAGGGATGCAGAGCCGGAACAGTGGTTCGAACAGACTGAGGTCGATCACCTGGCCTTTTGAATTGCCTGATCCAGGCCCGGCGTCACGATGGTAAAGGGCCATCATGCCTGCCATTGCACCCATCACGCCAGCGATTTCGTCAGCCAACGGCACCGGAGGGAGCACTGGCGGGGTGTCCTGAAAGCCGGTCATACCCACATAGCCGCTCATACATTCGGCTATGGTGCCGAAACCCGGACGGTCCCTGTACGGTCCGGTCTGTCCGTACCCGGAATAACGCAGCATCACCAGCCCGGGGTTTACTGAGTGCAGGACGTCCGGGCCCAGCCCCCAGCGTTCCATGGTGCCCGGCCGGAAACCTTCGATCAACAGATCGGCTTGTTCCGACATCCGTTTCAGCAAGCCCTGACCTTCGGTCGAACCGAGATCGAGAGTGACGGAACGCTTGTTTCGGGAGTGTACCTTCCACCAGAGTGATACGCCGTTGGCGAAGGGTCCCCAGCTGCGAAGTGGGTCTCCTGAGCCGGGACGTTCAACTTTTACCACCTCCGCACCGAAGTCGGCCATTAGGCTGCTAGCGGTGCCCCCGGCAACGATGATCGATAAATCTAGGACTTTCAGGCCTGTGAGCGGCCCTTGCGCATCGGACAATGCTCCCCCTGCATTTTTAGCGTCCGGCGGTCTGGTACCGCCAGAGCCGGTTTATCTCGCATATATTATCAGGCCCAAGAACTATTGCTGAACGGTGGTAGCTAAAAGCCGGTCTCGCTCCCTCTGTAACGGCCCAAACGGCTCTGCTATAATCCATCCAGCTTCGGCCTCCTATCCCATCTGGACTCGAGGTAAGTTCTAGCAACGGTCCATGTTCTTAGACGATTACTTCCGGCAGTACGGCCTCATCGCAATATTCGTTGCTGTCGCTATTATTGTCCCAATCAGTATGCTGGTGCTGTCTCGTACTGCATCCATGATCGGCCTCAGGCCCAATGCTCCGACCGAGGTGAAGTCCGACACCTACGAATGTGGTATGGAGGCGATCGGCGGACGTTGGAACCTCTTCAACTTCCGCTATTACATGTTCGCCATCTTGTTTGTCTTATTTGATATCGAAGTGGTGTTCTTGTACCCCTGGGCCACCTAGTTTTTGAGTCTGGAACTCTTTGCCCTGATCGAGATGGTGGTTTTC
>CAZYBD010000003.1:0-7971 GCA_964645515.1 uncultured Dehalococcoidia bacterium
GGAGCGGTAGCGGCTTTCCGCCCGGGGGTCGTCCACGCGGTGGCTGCCCCGGACCTCCATGAGGGCCTGGTAGACCTTCTCGCGGTCGATGCCGAACTCTTTTAGCACCTGGGAGGAGTCCCCTTGTGACTCTATCGAGGCGGCAATGAACAGGTGCTCGGCGCCGATAAAGTCGTCCTTGAGGCGCTCAGCTTCCCTTTTGGCCTCATCCAGTAGAGCCGCCGCCCGAGGAGTGGCATAGATTTGGCTGGCCTCGCCGGTAATTTTGGGCGCGGCTTCCAGGGCGCGGTGCAACGAGGCCTTGATCGCTTCGGGTGCTACCAAGATTGCATTCAGAATGTCGGTGGGCAAGCCGTGTTCAAGGTCGAGCAGAGCCATCAGGATGTGCTCTACATCCCATTGGCTGTGGTGATAGCGGCGCACCATCTCTTGAGAGTTTTGGAGTACCTGTTGTGCTTGTTCAGTAAATTGGTCTGGCCGTAATACCATTTCTATGACTCCTTGGTTAAGAGGTTAAGACCTCGAGGGTTGAGAGGTCATTGGACTCTGCACATGGGGCTGGTTCTTACGGCAGGTGGCCTTCTGCCTTTCACGGGCTCTCCGCCCGTTGCCGTCCTCTTAAAGTCGTTATCGCCTCTGTCAAGTCTCTGACATGGCTCTCCAATTCTTCGATTCTGCCCATAAGCTTGAGCGCTATCTCCGCCCCGGCGAGGTTCACCCCCATGTCCTCAGTGAGCGACTTCAGACGGCGCAGTCTTTCAATGTCGGCCATCGAATACAGTCGCTGGCGACCCACGGTGCGGGAAGGCCAGATAAGGCCCACCCTTTCGTAATGGCGCAATGTCTGCGCGTGAACCCCGACTATTCGGGCCGCCACGCTGATAACGAAGCACGGTTCTTCTCTAAATTCATTCTCAGTCGCCATAAATTTTCCTAACTGCCAAGACCTAGTCCGCCGAGTGGCCTTGGGTTTCTCTCAGGCGGTCCCTCCTGAGCTTTCGGAAGAACGCCTGGTCTTCATCGCTTAGCCCGGTAGGCAGCTCTACTTTGACCGTGGCGTAGAGCGCGCCCCGAGGCGTCTTACTGTGGGAACCGACGCCCAAGACGGGCATTCCCTGTCCCGAAAGGCGGAAGCGCCTCCCATTGGGAGTTTCCGGCGGAACGGTCAACGCTACATTGCCGGTCAGAGTTGGCACGGACAGTTCGGTGCCCAGCATAGCCTCGTCCAAAGCTAGGCCCACCTCAATGTAGAGGTCCCGTCCCTGACGGCGAAAGGTCTTGTGGTTAGGTACAGAGATCACCAGATTTAGGTCACTCTGATCTCCGCCGGAGGTGAGGTGCACTCGGGATCCGTTGTCCACTCCTGGCGGAATTTTGACTTCCAGCCGCCTGCCGTCTTGGGTCTGAAGCAACCGTGAGGCACCATGGAAAGCTTCTTCTAGGGTTACTTCCACGTTGTACTCGGCCGGCGGCCGCCTGAAGTTGGTAAAGTTGCCGCCGCCGCTGAACATATCTTCAAAGATGCTGCTGCCACGGCCTCCGAATACCGAGAAGCGCTCGTCATCGCCTTGACCCGACCAGCGTCCTTTGCCTGCCTGCTCGAACCTGTCGGCATGCTTCCAATCGTCGCCGTAACGGTCATATTTCTTTCGGGATTCTGGGTCGTTCAGGACCGTATACGCCTCATTGATCTCTTTGAACTTTTCTTCGGCTGCTTCGTCGTTCTGGTTGACGTCTGGGTGATATTTGCGAGCCAAACGCCGGAAGACTTGACGGATTTCCTTCTCTGAGGCTGCTTTATTGACGCCCAATATGTCGTAGTAGTTAGGCATAATTAAGTCTGCTGCCTAGCTGACCGCCGCAGCAATAACTCTTATAAATTCAGTCCCTGCATTGAATTATAGCTTAATTGACTGTGACACTCAGTATAATATATGAGACTAACATATGCAAAATTGATGGTAACATATAATATACTTGATGGTATAAGGCTCAATTATATGCGATGCCGTATAGTAATCAATAAGAGTATTCCCCACCTTGATTACCACGCGAAATCCTGAGATATCCACAAATGGCCACTAACCCGTTCCCATTACTTGAACTGAGCGAGATCACCACATCATGGGACGCCGGCAGTGGTTCATGGACTTTTGGGCCGCAAACGGGAAAGAGCATCGCGACCGGTCTATCCCGGTGGATATCGTCCACGGCGAGAACAACATCACGGTGCATACCATGCCCCCGGGAGTGAACCCGGACTGCATCTATGTGAGCTCAGATGACGGCGGTGTCTCCATCAAGGCGGTGTGCAAGGTGTACGAAGATAGCAAGTACGGCGACTACTTGTCCTGCGGTAGTGCTACGGCAGTTTCCACAAGTAGCGCTAAGATCACAATGACAGGAGCTGCTTGTGGTTTATTGAGTGATCGCCAAGCAGATGCTACAATCCGGTAGGCACACTAGCACGGATTCGGCCTGGCTCACGTGCGTTCCCCGATAGCTCAGCGGTAGAGCGGGCGGCTGTTAACCGCTAGGTCGTAGGTTCGAATCCTACTCGGGGAGCCAACTTCTAAGCCAAGAATGTTCCATCCCCCTCCAATTTCGGAGGGGGTTTTGTTGTTTAAAGTAGATGGTTACCAGTTGTCCGTTTTACGGCTGAGCTATTTCTATTCGCTCTTACCCATCAGAATAGCTACCGTGTCGGATTATTCTATATAACAGATAGGTTTAACCCTCATCTGAATATACAGCTACATGAGTACTAAAATTTGAAGTTCCTAAGCGTTTAAATAAGTCACTTTCGAATAAGATTGAGCCTAGTTGTAGCGCTCGCAACTAGTGACTGGCATCTGAATTACTTGATAAAAATCTCTCATTAACCTGACCTTCCACCTCTGAATAGGTTTTTTAGCAATGTAAAGATGGTAAGCACCAATACAATCACGGTGAGTATTAGGATTAGCTTTAAAACCATTAGGTTTATGTGGTCTCCCTTGAGATGGAATAGAGCGTACATCGGCTTTGGGGATGCTGTCGGTGCAACTCCTAGATGCCCAGTAACCTTTCAATGTTCTTATAGAGGATCGCCTCTTTCTCGTCTTGAGTCAGGCTCTCCATGTCGAGAATCCAAGACACCGGCCAATCGATGGCCATGTCAAATGGCCAGTCTGTCCCGAATATAACCCGGTCGATGCCCACGTTGTCTATTAAGAAGCGCAGAGCCTCCTCGCTGTGGGTCAGGCAGTCGTAGTAGAAGCGGTTCAGATAGGCGCTTGGCGGTTGCTGGATGTTAATCCTGGCCTCCTGCCGTACCTGCCATCCCCGATCCATCCGACCGATGCCGAAGCAAGTGTAGCCGCCGCCGTGACAGAGGCACACTTTCAAGTCCGGACAGGCGTCCATGACGCCTCCAAAGACCAACGCCGCGAAAGTAATGGCCCGGTCGGTCGGGTTGCCGATGGTGTTTGGCAGGTGGTAGCGGTTGATGCGTTGGTTCACCACAGTGTCTCCACCCTGGTGGACAAGGATCACCGCGCCCATGTTCTCAACAGCTTTCCAAAAAGGCAGGAACTCTTTCTCGTCGAAAGTCTTCCCGTTCACGTTATCGCCGATCATCGCACCCTTCAGGCCAAGGCCCATGCCCCGATCCAACTCGGTGATAGAGGCCGAAATATCCTGCATCGGCAGGGTGCAGAACCCAGAGAATCGGTCGGGGCGGTCTTTGATCAACTGGGCGATATCGTCATTGCACTCCCTCGCCATGGCCAACGTCTGGTCGGCGTCCTTGTCGTAGCTATAGAAGAAAGCGTTGGTCGACAGCACTTGGACGTCGACTCCTAGGGAGTCCATGTCGGCGATACGCTCTTCGGGAGTCCATGAAGTTTTCGGGTTGTAGCGCTGGTTGTACGCCTCTGCCGCGGTGATCCCGTGCCAGATCTCACCTTTGGCAAAGGCGTCTACGAATGTGGCAGGTGTGGTGTGGGCGTGAATATCTATGCTCCTCATGAGTGCTCCTCGAAATGTCCTGATATTTACGGTTACAAGGCCCTGAGCTTGCCCGCAGCAACTATTTCCAGATCTGGCGCTTCGCTGGGTTCTGTGGTGACCTGGTACCGGGTCAGCCATTTGACACTGAGATGGCACAGTTGGTCTTGGGCAACCAAGCGGCGCGGGATCCCATTTTCTGGTGGGAGTAGGCCAACGGTGTAAGTAGCAGCGGACAATGCTACGCACGCAGTGCCTGGGAGCGGGCCTGATTATGCAATACCGGCATCTTCTCTTACCGCAGTCCACACACCATCCGACCTTCGATGCAACGAGAATTGACGGGTAGCTCTCCGACGACGGCTTAGGAGAGCTACCCGTCTCAACACGAGGAGGGCAACAACCAAACTGTCCACTGCTAAACCTAGCCAATCGTTATAGTGCATACCCTCCGGATTCACCGGGCGTCGGCCCAGTGTTCGATTGGTCTGCTCATTCATCTCAGGGATTTATACTACGCTTCCTGTCTCTCAACCGTTGCCACTGGCACGTTGGATGTTAACCTCCGGTAGTAACACTGTCCAATACGGACCGGCGTTCTGTTCCGCTTCACTAGGTGCTACAATCCGGCCCCCAAAAACTTCATTCGAGAGGTCCATATGCTGTATTTGGCATCGTTGAGCCACGACCCCGGAAAGTGTCCGGGAGTGGCCTTGGACATAAGAGACCGGGTGGTAATGATGGCTACTAATATGGACGACGTGCTCCAATCACATGGGTGCGCGTTCCAGGCCGGCTGGGTTAGCAAGTCGGCCCATCTGACGTTCTTGGTGATCGAGGCGCCCAACGGCCATGCCTTAGATGACGCCATAGTTGATATGGGGTTGGCGGTGTGGAATACTGCCGCTATATACCCGGTGATCACTCTGGGCGAAGCGGTAGTGGGGTTGCCCCAATAGCAATTGGCTTTATCCCACTCGGTACCTACCTAGCAGGTCCATGTTCAACTCGTACCCGACACCAGGCCGGTCAGGCACCGTGACGTAGCCGTCGGCGTCCGGTTTCAGGGCGGGGTGGAACATCTCGGTGCGCAGCGGATCGACAGCCTCCGGGTAGTATTCCAAAAATTCTCCGTGGGCTATCCCTGCCGCCAAAGGTAGCTGGAGTTCTTGGCAACCGTGAGGAGCTATCGATACCCCTCTTTCGTACGCGAGGTCAGTTACGTCTTTGGCAACGTCGTAGCCAGGGCAGATAGTAACGTCCACATTGAGTATTGAGGCTCCTTGGTGGTCCAACAGCGTTCGGAAATGGGCCAGGTGGTAACCGTTCTCGCCGGTGGCGATCTTTACGCTCGAGGCCTCCGCCAGTTTTTGGTGTCCGTGATAGTCGTGGATCGGCAGGGGCTCCTCGAACCAGTACACATCGTATTCGGGCAGCAGTCTGGCGAACTCCATGGCCGTCGGCAGGTCCAATGCGCAGTTGGCGTCCACCAGCAGTGTCGGCTGGTCTCCTATGGCGTCCCTGGCCGCGGCGACACGTTCCATGTCTCCTGTTAGGCCTATTTTGGGGTCGCCAATTTTGATCTTCACAGCCGAGGCATGCATCTCCTCGACGTTGAACCGTACTTCGTCTTTTAGCTCCTCGATGCCCTTTCCTTCGGCGTAATATCCGCCGGCGATGTAGGTCCGGATACGGGATTGGGCGCCGCCCAACAACTGGTGTACCGATTCACCTAGGGCCTTTCCTTTGATGTCCCAGCAAGCGATATTAATGGCCGCTAAGACCTGAGTGTTGATCCCACCTGGGCCGAGAATCTTAATGAGCTTGTCACCTAGGTCGGTCGCGATTGCCCGGGTGTCCATGGGGTCACGTCCGAGTAGCAGTGGCCTGAAGTAGTCGACGTAGCCGGGAAAGAGGTTCAACGGGCGCTCGGCAGCAGTTCCGCCGTTCCAACCGTAGCCGGTCAGCCCTTCATCGGTCTCCACCGTGACCTTGTGGAGCCGACCCGGTCCATAGAAGTGCCCGCCGTTCCAAATGCCGGGCCGCTCCCACTCGAAAACGTCGCTGCTGACGCCGGTTATCTTCATCGGTCTGTCTCTCTTAAAACTCCTTGTCCTAGCTCGGAATGAATAGAGGAAGTTGCTAATCCGTGAGCCCTGAGCCTGTCGAAGGGGCCAACGGTTAATCTAACACTGACTTGAGCACAAATCTGGCGGTGGTAAGCACTGATCTTGGTGCCGATGTAGTATAACTCACACGCTGGAACGGTAGCCGAGTATATCCAACCGGTTCCCACGAAGGGGTTCTGAGGGCGCAACTCTTTAGTCAGCCCTATACCTTCTGCTAAAATTATCCGACTCTAACGTGTCTACCCTCAGTCCAGATCAGGAGCGTTTGAAGTGACCACGACCAGCAAAGACCCAGTCCTGGTGGTTGTCCAGTTGAACGGCGGAAACGATTTTCTGAACACCGTGATACCATACAATGATCCCCTCTATGTCGATTACCGGCCCAGAATTGGGATCTCTCAGGAAGAGATGATCCCAATTGGCGATACCCTCGCCCTGAACCCGGCTCTGAGGCCGGTCAAGAACCTTTACGACCAGGGCAAAGCAGCCGTGATCAACGGCATTGGATACCCAAATCCCAACCGGTCTCATTTCCGTTCCATGGACATCTGGCATACCTGCGAACCCGATAAAGTGGGAACCGAGGGTTGGTTGGGACGAGTCGTACGGGACTTGGATCCACAGGGTGAAAACGTCCTCACTGGGGTCAACTTCGGTCGGGGACTGCCGCGGGCCATGGCATTGACCGGGGTCCCGGTGGCTTCGGTCGCGACCATCGAGACTTATGGGGTTTTGACCGGAATCAGTAGGGAGTCTGAGCGGACAGAGGCATTGGACCTGTTCTCCAAAATGTACTCGCCCATTTTAGGCACTGGACCGGTGATGGACTATCTGGGCAATACTGGGCGGGATGCACTAAGGGGCGCCGACATTCTTAAAACGGTTCCCGAGTCCTACACTTCCAATGTGGAATACTCTGACAGCTCTATAGGCCGGAGCATGCAGGGTATTGCCAAGGTCCTGCTGGCTGGGTTGGGTACCCGAGTCTTTTATACGCAACAAGGGGGGTACGACACCCACGCCAACCAGGCGCCCATCCACAGCAAACTGCTCACCGAACTTTCCCAGGCCATGACCGATTTCTATGAGGACTTGGCCGTGCACGACGCATCCGAAAATGTGTTGATCTTTCTGTTTACCGAATTTGGCCGGCGCGTCCGAGACAACGGGTCTGGCACCGACCACGGTTCCGGCGGCGTTGCCTTTGCCATCGGCGACCCCGTGAAGGCTGGGATTTTCGGCGAATACCCGTCGCTCAAGGGCGAAGACCTGCTGGAGGGAGACTTGCGTTTCAATGTCGACTTCCGCGGCGTGTATGGAACCATGGTCGAACGCTGACTACGCCTTGACCCGGTGCCGGTGGTGGGCGGCAACTTCCAACAGCTGGACTTTATTTAGCACACTACATTTACCGGTCGAGGTTGAGAAATGCCTGAAACCGATAAAGCTTTGCTGTCCCACCTTTTGCGGCGGGCTGGCTTCGGCGCCACTTTTCAGTAGTTGCAGGTGCATTCCGACCGCGGCTATGAAGCGACCGTGGAGTGGCTGCTGCACCCCGAATCGCAACCGGCAATAGAGGAAGACGTGCTGGAGCGCTATTACGTAGATTGGAAGGAGAGTCGCAACATAGAGGGCGCTCTCACCGAGTTCGTCTACCGCATGAACGCGAATGCAGGCACCCGTCCGCTACAGGAAAAAATCGCCTTGTTTTGGCACGGGCTCTTTGCAACTGGCTTGGCCAAAGTCCTTCACGAAAGAACCATGCTGAATCAGGTGGACGTTTTCCGCGACTATGGTCTGGGGAGCTGCCGGGAGTTACTTCTTCAGGTTGCCAAAGACCCGGCGATGATTTTCT
>CAZYBD010000004.1:0-6712 GCA_964645515.1 uncultured Dehalococcoidia bacterium
GTGACCTAACCAGGTCCATCAGGGGCGCCATCGTTTGCTTATCAGTGATATCGAATGCCTGGGTATCCGGGTGCAGCTCGCCGACTCCCTTCAGGCCAGCCGCCGCGCAGCGTTCCGCTTCCCGCAGGGCTTGTTGACCCCATATAGGGTTAACGGAGCAAAGGCCGGTCAACCGCTCCGGATGTTGAGCCGCCGCTTCAACGAGGTAATCGTTGGCCTCTTTAGCGATCGCTTGGTCGCACCACCCCACGCCCATCACAACCGCCTGGTCAATTCCATCACGGTCCATGACCGCAACCAACTCCTCGGCAGTAGCCAACTGCGAGTCGCTGGGGGAGAATAGGGTCGCAAACGTAGCATCAGCGGCAGCTAGCTCCGCACGCCTCTGCTGAAAAGAAGGGGGCACTATGTGACAATGGGCATCTATTACCATGGCGAGGCGCTTAGAATTATAGAAGTTACCGTCCTATAATCCAATACGCTGTCCCGGCGTGAGCCCGGGTCTCTACGCCACCAAAAGAGCCAAATACCGTATCTAACACCTCTGCTGTTCGAGACTCATCTTGTAATGACCGGCGCCATATTTCACCCCGACGGATTCCAATTTTCGTTCCAGTCTGTCTGGAGGATTTTCGGGGCAACAAAGTACCGCCGGTAGGCCTTCGGCATTTTGCTACAGTTCCTTGCCGGGCGTACCTGACCCGGTTGCGCCAGCACTACCAGCATATTAAGGGCTCGAGATAGGAGGCGATCATGGTTTCTTTCAAGCCTGCCGACCTGATTGTCTCGTTGGCGATCTAGTTATAATTACCGTTTCCTGTTATGTCCGACCCGGAGAGGAATGTTTACGAGGTCTGCGAGGCGGACCCTGGAAGCTGGGTGCGAATTTTCTCGCCTGTGACTCGTATGGACCCACCTAAAACACTTCGCCATGAGAGAACGTTACGAGTACAGGATCAACGACGGGAAACAGTAGGGCGGAGGTCTTATCTTGTACCCGCAAGTCGGCGTCAGATTTTGACACCTCAGCACCGCCAATCAACGACCGCACCCAATTGATCGGCGGGTTGATCTCATGAGCCAAGACTAAGACCGGGAGTCCCTGGACTTCTAGTGATCGTGGCCGTCTTCGCTGAAGTCCTCGTCGCTGAAGACACCGGTCTCCCGCCCCTGGAATACATGGACGACGAAGTTGCCCCGAGATATGCCCACAGCGTCGACAATTTCCTCGTCCACTGCGTCTATGATTTCCTGAATGGTCTCTTGGGTCAGGCTCTCATCCACGGCCAACGCCACATGCACCATCTCGGCGGTGAAATGGACATCGAAGCGACCGACAGGCCGATCCAGCTCCATGATGGTGTAGGCCTCGGAGTATGGGGTGCGCACTTCACGCTCGAATGTAAATTCCGCCACCGCCTGCCTCTCTACTCTATGGCTCTATGGCCTGACATGTCCGTTGCCCATTACCACCCACTTGTACGAGGTCAGTTCTCGGAGTCCCATGGGTCCTCTGGCGTGGAATTTCTGGGTGCTGATGCCAACTTCGGCTCCAAGTCCGAACTCCGCCCCGTCGGTGAACAGGGTGCTGGCGTTGACGTAGACCGCCGCCGAGTCCACCTCATCGAGAAACCGCATGGCAACGGAGTAATCCTCGGTTATTACCGCTTCGGAATGCCCAGAGCCGTACGTCTCGATGTGTTGGAGGGCCTCGTCCAGCGAATCGACTACCTTAACGGCCGCAGTTAGAGAAAGGAATTCTTTGCCCCAGTCTTCCTCCTGGGCCGGAAGTATTTTGCCCTTGGCCTCCGGGCCCAGAATGCTCAGCGCCCGACCGTCGCAGTGCAACTCGACTCCCGAGGCAGCCAATTCCTCGGCGATCCGTGGCAACCCCTTGGCCGCCACCTCAGAATGGACCAACAACGTGTCCATGGCGTTACAGATGGACGGCCTCCGGACCTTGGCATTGTGAACTACTGAGGCGGCCTTCTCCAAACTGGCGGCCCGGTCAACATAAGTGTGGCAGACCCCTATCCCGCCGGTCACAGCCGCCATCGTCGCGTTCTCAGCCACAAATTTGACCAGTCCAGACCCGCCTCTAGGAATGACCAAGTCAATGTACTCGTTCATCTTAAGCATTGCATCGACCAACTTACGGTCCGGGTTATCCACAAACTGCACAGCGTCTTGGGTCACTCCGGCATCACCCAACGCCCCTCGGACCACCGCCACTAAAGCCGAGTTTGAGCGAATGGTCTCGCTGCCGCCGCGCAGGATACAGGCGTTGCCGGATTTGAGGCAGAGCCCGAAAATATCTATGGTCACGTTAGGCCGGCTTTCGTAGATGCTGGCGACAACCCCCAACGGCACCCGCCGGCGGCCCGCGATCAGCCCGTTGGGCAGAGTGTTCATCTCGATGGCCTCACCAATCGGATCCGGAAGTCCAGCGACTTTTCTCAGGTCGGCGGCTACCGCTTTCAGCCGTTCTCGGGTCAACAGCAGCCGGTCCAGCATCGACTCCTCGAGACCGTCGGACTTTCCGGCTGCGTAATCTTCGCTGTTGGCGGCCAACACCACGTCCGGCTCGTTCTCCAAGTAATCCGCCACGCCCACCAAGACACGGTTTTTGGCATCGGTAGACAACCTAGCGATTTGACGGGCAGCGACACGGGCCGCTTGCCCCTGTTTCACCAAGTCTTTAGTAGTTCTGGTGGTCATTCTCTTCTACAGCAACACCAAGTTGTTGCGATGGACAATTTCCTGCCCGTAGTGATACCCCAGTGTCTCTTCAATGCTGCCTGACCGGAGTCCCCTGATTTTGGCGATGTCGTTGGCGTCGTAGTTGGTGATGCCGCACGCGACGATCTTGTCAGCTGGGTCTACAACATAGATAGTGTCACCGCGAAGGAACTCCCCACTGACTCCCAGAATTCCAGCCGGCAACAGGCTGCGATGGTCCCGTAACAGCGCCTTTACGGCCCCGCCATCTATGCTGACTTGCCCGTTCCTGGAGACGTCAGCCAGCATCCAACGTTTGCGCGCTTCTAGTTTTTCGCCGGCGGGCCGGAAGTAGGTGCCTAAGGCCTCGCCCCGGGCGGCTTTCAGGACGGCGTCCTCAGCCAGACCGTGACACAGAACCATTGGAATCCCCGAGGTGGTGACCAGTCTGGCTGCTTCCAGTTTGGTGGGCATACCCCCCCTGGCCCAAGGCTGGAGTTCCCTTCCCGCTGCTGCCTCGATTTCGGCATCCACTCGGTCTACGCGCTCTATCAGGGTAGCAGAGGCGTCACTGCGAGGATCGGCGGTATAGAGACCCTCGATGTCGGTCAGTATCAACAACAGATCAGCATCAACTAGGTTGGCAACCAAAGCCGACAACCGGTCGTTGTCGCCGAACACCTCGCCGATCTCGTCCACGGCCACGACGTCGTTCTCGTTCAGCACGGGCACCACCCTGAGTTCCAGCAGACGTTCCAAAGTGTTGCGTACGTTCAAGTACGACTGCCGTTGCGAAAGGTCCGCTGTAGTGAGTAGTGTCTGGGCTATTTGAACACCATGTACCTCGAACATCTCCTGATACGCATGCATCAGCCGGCTCTGGCCAATGGCGGCCATTACCTGGCGGGAAGGGATGTCGCGGGCGAGTTGCCGATGGTCAGAACCCAACGCCGCCCGGCCGGCAGCAATGGCTCCGGAAGTCACCAGCAGGACTTCGCACTGCGCTTGGTGCAGTCGACAGATCTGGCCGACCAAATTCTCCGACACGGCCAGGTTAAGTCCCGTAGCGCCTGCGGTGTCGGTCAAAATACCGGTGCCGGCTTTGACCACGATACGCCGGTAGTGCAAGTCGACGGGATCTAGGCAGTGGCCGGAGGATGTGCCGGTGCGCTGGCCGGTTCTAGGCATGGAGAAAGCCACTCCGGAAGAAAAAACACGGCGGGCCGGGCCCGCCAGAGGTTGGAGTCAATTATAACATGGGCCCGACATCGAGACAGGAAGGCGCGGGCAACATCCGGGCCCCGGCTATTATCCAGAAGGGTTTGGCATATTGCTCGTCACCTGCCCTTGAATCGCCTTCATCTTCATTACCCACCGCGGCTTCCTCCTTGTAACCCCAAGAGTCAACCAATAGAATATCGTTAAAAGAGGCTGGCTGCGGACCGACCTCTTTTAACCGCGTGTTTGGCAGAATCACCTGCATTGCTTCCGGCCCGGCACCGAATCGAAAAAAATGGAGTTACCAGGCCCAATGGCGTTAACTGGACTACTGGAGATTGTAGAGCGACACCCGGATTTCGAAAGTCACATCAATGCGGCGTTGCCGGAGGCTGCCGTCCCAGCCAATGTTACCGTCCGGCAAGGCGCCCGCCCGACGTTTATTGCATCGTTTTGGCTCCGCCGCAAGGGCCCCCTCTTGGTAATCACCCCGCGTCCCGACGACGCCCGCCGTCTACACGACCAGTTGCTGACCTACCTGGGAGAAGACCGACCGATAATGCTCCTCCCGGAACCTGAGGTCTTGCCTTTCGAACGATTGGCTGTGGACTCCAACACCAGCAACCAGAGACTTGCCGCCCTGGCCGGTCTGGCCTCGTACCGCAACGTTGCCAGCGCAGTCGAACCACCATTGGTCATCTGTTCGATTGGGTCGGCGCTGCTGTACACGTTGCCGCCAGAGCTAATGGCTGGCTGTTCCCCCGAGACCGGGACTCCTAGCATTTGGCGCGTGGGAGACCGAATCCGCGTCAACGAGCTATTGACGCAATGGCTGGATCTGGGCTATCGCAACGAGCTGGTGGTGGAATCTCCTGGTGCGTTCAGCCACCGCGGCGGCATCCTCGATATTTTCCTGGCTGATGCTGACCTCCCAGTCCGTATTGAGCTGTTCGACGATGAAATCGAAACGGTGCGAGCATTTGACCCGTTCACCCAGCGCTCGGTACGGACGGCCGACGAAGTGAGGCTGATCCCCGCTCGGGAACAGTTGCCTAGCCTGGCGAACGAAGACATTGTGGCATCCCGCATTGCCGCAATGGACTACAGCCAATGCAACGCCGAAGTCAGAGACCGAATGCAGGACGAACTGCAGAGCCTGGCATCAGAACCCAACCTCGAGATACTCTCTTTCTACAACGGCTTGGTCAACCAGTCCCACTTATTGGAGTACTTGGGCCTCAATGGTCGCGTGATATTGGAGCGCTCCGGCAGGGTCGAGGCCGAGGCGATGGAGCTTGAGGAACGTTTCGACCGCATGCGAGCGGCCCGTGAAGAGCGAGGCGAACTGCCGGCTAATTTCCCATCGCCCTACATGGGTTGGGAGCAGTTTGCCGCGCGCCTTAGCGGTGTACCCTGCGTCGAATTACAGACCTGGGTCAGCGAAGATGAGGACCGGATATTCCAGCCAGCCACGCCGTATTACGGGCGCTTGGAGAAACTGGCTGCCGATCTGCGCCGCCGCTCCGAAGAAAATCACGCCGTAGTAGTGGTCACCCAGCACGCCCGGCGGGTCGCTGAGGTGCTGGAGCAAGAGCAGGTGAGCACCGTCCTGCTGGGCACGCTGGAAGCCGCACCGTCAAAGGGCCAGGTCTGTATCCTTTCCGGATCGCTGCGCGACGGTTGGATCGTGGAGGTCCCACGCCAAGACCTCCCGGCGGAAACGTCCGCGGCTACTGGCGACATCACCAGGCTTGAGCTGCTGACCGACGCAGAGTTATTCGGCACCTCCAAAGAGCGCCGGTACCGGCCTCGCCAGGCGGAACGGGGGCCCGAGGTGCTGCTGGCAGACCTTGTGCCAGGGACGTACGTAGTCCACATCGACCACGGTGTGGCCCGCTTCGCTGGCACCACCCGCATCGGAAGCAACAGCGGCGAAGAAAAAGAGTATTTAATACTAGAATACGCTGACAACGACAAACTCTACGTCCCTACCGATCACCTAGACCGAGTGAGCGGCTACCTGGGGGCGCAGGACCATTCGCCCAACCTGACCAGACTCAGTACTGCAGAATGGTCGCGAATCAAAGAGCGGGTCAAGGGAGCCACCCGAGAGATGGCCCAGGAACTGATCCGATTAAATGCCGCCCGACAGGCAGCCCAGGGTCACGATTTTAGCGCCGACACGGTCTGGCAACAGGAGTTGGAAGACTCGTTCCCTTTTGTCGAAACCCCGGACCAGGCCCAAGCGATAAACGACGTGAAAACAGACATGGAGCAGACCCGCCCCATGGATCGGTTAATATGCGGAGACGTTGGCTACGGCAAGACGGAGGTCGCCCTTCGTGCCGCCTTCAAGACGGTTAACGACGGGATGCAGGTAGGACTCTTAGTGCCGACCACCGTGCTGGCCCAGCAACACTACGCCACCTTCAGCGAGCGGCTCAGTCCATTTCCGGTCAGAGTCGAGGTCCTCAGCCGGTTCCGCACTGCCAAAGAACAGCAGGAAGTAATTGACGGCTTGAGGGGCGGCGAAGTCGATATTGTTATAGGCACACATCGCCTGCTTCAAAAAGACGTCGAGTTCAAAAACTTGGGGCTGGCCGTGGTGGACGAAGAACAACGTTTCGGGGTCAGCCACAAGGAGCGGTTGAAACAACTGAGGCGGCAGGTGGATGTCTTAACTCTCAGCGCCACTCCAATTCCTCGCACGCTGAACATGGCACTCTCCGGCATTCGCGATCTAAGCACCATGGCGTCGGCCCCAGAAGCCCGTCTT
>CAZYBD010000005.1:0-19872 GCA_964645515.1 uncultured Dehalococcoidia bacterium
GGAGTCACTGATGGAGCAAGGAAAGATCGGCCGGCCAGCCCTTATCGGCATCCAGACCTTGGAGGACACTCGAGACCGCCTAGGCGGATACCGTCGCACCATGTTGGAGTCGGGTTTTAGCGAAGAACTGGTAGATGACGTTTTGGATAAGACCTGGTGTCAACGGGCGTTATTCGTCTCTGACAGCGACCAACATGCCGCCGAAGTAGGCCAGGAAGCCCTGCTCCGGTACCGCCGTCATCTGGCCGCCGCGCGGCGCGAATTTAATCCCGGCGGGCTTCCGGCCAGAGACCCCAACTTGCCGCCACCGGCGGCGGACGTTCTGGAACACGCCTACCTCGCAGGAACACCGGAGACTGTCGCAGGGGGAATCGAGGAGTTGCGCGATGCCGGGGTGCGTAACCTACTGCTGAACGTGAACGTCAGTCAAATCTCGGCCCCACAAGTGGAGAACTCCATGCATCTATTTGGTGAAAAAGTCATCCCCAGGTTCCGTTAGCCATGGCTGAACAGACTTCGACCAATGCATTATTTGACCTTACCGGCAAAGTCGCCCTAGTCACAGGAGGTAACGGCGGTATCGGACTTGGCATCGCGCTTGGCCTGGCTGGCTCCGGCGCCGACATCGTCATCGCGGCCCGCGACCCAGTAAAGACGGCAAAAGCAATGCTTCAAATTGAGGCCCTAGGCCGACGAGTGGTAAGTTTGCCAGTGGACGTAGGCCAGGAAGCGGCAATTAAGCGCATGGTTACCGACACCGTCAACTCCATGGGCCGGATCGATATCCTAGTCAACAACGCTGGCACCATAGTACGGAGCGACCCTCAGGACATGCTGGTCGAGGACTGGGACCGGGTGATGGACATAAATCTCCGCGCCGCTTTCATTGCGTCCAAAGAGGCCCACCCCCATCTGGTCAGACAGGGCCGCGGCAAGATTATCAACATCGGGTCAATGACCACACTTTTCGGGAGCGACGTGTCGGCCCCGTACGGCGCCAGCAAAGGCGGCATCATGCAACTGACCAAGAGTCTGGCTGTGTTCTGGGCCAAGGACAATATTCAGGTAAACTGCTTGTTACCGGGGTGGATCACCACCGAACTGACCTCGGGCATCCCGCCTGAGCGTTACGAAACCATCTCCAACCGCATACCAGCCGGACGGTGGGGCGATCCTGCCGACATGGTGGGAGCCGGGATTTTTCTGGCCAGCCGGGCCTCGGACTACGTAACAGGTACGGCATTAACGGTGGACGGAGGCTACTCCTCTGCGTAGGTCAGTTGCTCTAGCCCGCTCCACGATAACCACACCCTAGCCGGGCTGACGGGCAGGCGGGTGTGCAACATGCAAACGTAACCGGCCACGTACAGCAGGGTGTAGGAATCCTTCGGTTCCATCCTGTTCTTCCGCAGTTGAACGTCCACCACACTACGATCATCGCCGGACTCGGCACCGTTTATGTAGACAAGACGGTTGGTCTGACCGATCGCTTCTTTAATTCTGACCAAATCAGAGCCGTGTGAACCTTCCAATTCGTCCCAGGTCTATACCTCCCGAAATCGATGATCACAACCGACTCATTCGCACGATCTAGCACAACCACATACTGGTCGCGGCTGTGCTAACTCATGACAGCCCTCTCGAAAAATTGATTAGAGTTACAGCTACTAAGCGCCTAGTCCGCACCCCCGATTATCCCGCGCTGACGCAGATCGGCGATTTGATCCGCCGAGTAGCCACACTCGGCCAGCACCTCGGCGTTATGTTGGCCCAGAAGCGGCGGGTGCCGATAGGCAATGGGGGGCGACTCCGACAATTTGAATGGAGAGTTTGGAAACTTCAGGCCCGGAACGTTTGGGTGCTCTACAGCCTTGATCATGTTGCGGGCCAAAACCTTCGGGCCGGTCACCACTTCTGACACTTTGTTTATCGGACCGCACGGCACGCCGCTCTTGGCGATCAAAGAGACCCAATGAGCGGTGGTCTCGCCTTCGAATATTTCGGCCAATCCGCCTACACACTCCTCGCGGTGTTTGACCCGATCGGTGTTGGTAGCGAAGCGTGGGTCCTTCAAAAAATCGGTCCGGCCTATACCGTGGCACAAGCGTTCCCATAGCCCCTGGTTGGCGCAACCGACGATAAAATAACCGTCGGAAGAAGAGAAGCTCTGGTAAGGCACCAGGCTAGGGTGGCCGGATCCCATGCGGTTGGGCTCCACACTCGTTCCCAGGAAGGCAGTGGCATGGTAGCTCAGGGCTGCAACCTGTCCGTCCAGCAACGATGCCTCCACCAGTTGGCCTTTACCGGTAACGTGGCGTTGGTGGAGCGCCGTTACCACGCTGCCGTAAGCCATCATCCCGGCGAACAGATCGACTAGAGAGAATCCTACCCTCGACGGCAACCCATCCGGGTCGCCGGTCAGGTGCATCAGCCCGCTGTATGCCTGAATGATCAAATCGTATCCCGGCATTTCAGCCATTGGGCCGGTCCGGCCATACCCTGAGACTGAACAGTAGACAATGGCGGGGTTTGTCTCGCTGATTTCGTCGTAGCTCAATCCCATGCGATCCAAGGCGCCGGCCCGGAAACTCTCAATCATCACGTCAGCATCAGCGGCCAATTCCCGTACAATCCTCACCCCTTCCGGCTCCTTGAGGTTGACTGTGAGACTACGTTTGTTGCGGTTGAAGGTAAGAAATTGGGTGCTTTCCTCGTTCCAAAACGGGAACCAATTTCTGGTCTCATCTCCGTGGGCCGGCTCCTCGATCTTTACGACGTCGGCTCCCATATCGCCCATCATCATGGTGCAGAACGGTCCGGCGAGGGTACGGGTCAGATCAACTACTTTGATTTTGTCCAAGGCTCCAGTCATGTTGAATCACCAACAATCGCAGCTACAAAGGGCGGGTTTGGGCCGGGCGAATTATAGCACGGGGCCGGCGTTGCGTAGCCGGTTGACCGGAACGCCCACTGGTGCTAGCGTGGCGCCTACAGGTGGTAGCGATGACACAACCTTCAGTAGTGGTCCTTGGCGGAATCAACATCGACCTAGTTACCTTCGTCGGCCGTTTCCCCGGTGCTGGGGAAACGGTGGTAGGGAACCGCTTCCTCACCTACGCCGGCGGCAAGGGCGCCAACCAAGCCGTGGCCGCCGCACGCATGGGGGCACGGTCGACAATGGTTGGACGTGTGGGGGACGACATGTTCGGCCCACAACTACTGGACGGACTCGCCGGGTTTGGAGTCGACGTTACCCATGTGGGTGTAACTAACGGAGAGAGCTCCGGCATAGCGGTCGTAAATGTCGACGACTCCGCCCAAAATCGCATCATTCAGATACTTGGCGCCAACACAACTTGTGGGGAAGCCGAGAGCGAAGGAGTACTGAACGCCCTGGAGGCCGCATCCTCATTGATGCTTCAACTGGAGGTTCCAGTCGAGTTGTCGGCACGGATCGCGCAGGAAGCCACGTCCTTGGGAAAATCGGTCATCCTCGACCCAGGGCCAGTACGCCCTTTTCCTGCGAGCATGTACCGACATTGCACAGTGATTACGCCCAACGAGACGGAGGCCGAAGCTTTGGTAGGCTTCCCGGTCACCGGGCCGCACTCGGCCGCCAAGGCCGCCGACGAACTGCTGACACGCGGCGTAGGCATGGCAGTAGTCAAATTGGGCGCTCAGGGAGCAGTCTACGCTAGTGCCAACGAAAGAGGATACCAACCACCCTTTAGTGTAGACGCCGTAGACTCGGTTGCGGCCGGAGACGCATTTAACGGCGGGCTGGCTGTCTGTTTGGCCGAAGGTATGGGACTTGAAGAGGCGGTCAAAACATCGGCAGCCGCGGGCGCGCTGGCAGTAACCAAGACCGGGGCTCAAGCCTCCATGCCGTTTAGAAGCGAGGTTGAGGCGTTGATCAGTCTTCAAACTCCGTAGGGCTCAACGGTCGCCGATTGGAGTACCACCGCCCCCAAAGGACACACACCGGAGCCAGAAGGCCACTGGCGGCCCACACCAAAACAATCAAGGCGAACGCCCACCAGTAGGCTGGCAGCTTCAACTCGACGGCAATCCCGACCCCGCCGGTTGCTGCAAGGCCCATAGCAGCAATCGCTGACACCCTAGCAGATCGGCGGGCAGTTCGCCAGGGAGACTCCAGCCAGTGGGCCCAGCCGGAATAGGCCAGAGCCACGGCAAGCAGACTGGCTATGCTGGCCCCCTTCCAGAAGCCATCGGAGTTGGGAGTTCCCCACACGCCCACTAGCAGCAAAATAATGGCCAACCAGGTCATCGTCAAACCCGCGGCAGGGATGACGCGGGGCAGATTGCGGTTGACTAATATGGCCGGCCCTAGGCTGACTACGCAGTAGGTTGCTAGCAATAGCGCCGTCAGTAAAAATCGGCCAAGCGTCTTGGTGTATTCGCCCAAGACACCGATCGCGACTAGTACCAGTAGGGCCGCCAATACCGAAACTAAGAAACCCAAGGCGTAACTTCCGGGGTTTCCGGTCCGAGACAACAGTTCGTTCACTCTCAACCGCCCGGCTGCTGATTAACGCCTTTATCAGCCGATTTGTGGCTCAAGTCAGAAGAAACATACGTGAATCTGGGACCCATGAGCATATTATAATCAACGTATGGTAGATACAAAACCGGCCGACGGATCGAGAACCACCACACACGACGGAACGCCTAAAGCAACCGAGGCGGGAGACATTGATACCAGAAGATAATTTCTGCCCTTCCTGTGCCGCCCCGCTAGTAGTGAAAAATGTCTCGGACAACAAGCGTCCCGTTTGCACCCAGTGTGATCGCGTAATCTACTACGACCCCAAGTTGGCGTCGGTTTCCATCGTATCCCGTGGCAGCAAAGTGCTCATGATCCAACGGGCAACAGAGTTGGGTTACGGGCTGTGGGGGCTGCCCGGAGGCTACGTAGACCGAGGCGAGGTGGTAGAGGAAGCGGCCGCTAGAGAGATTCTGGAAGAAACGGGGCTGGTGGTTCTGATCAAGCGGTTGGTTGGTCTTTTTTCACAGTCTGGGGAAACCGTAATGGTCGCAGCCTTTGAAGCTCAGGAATCCGGAGGGTCTTTAAAGGCCGGCCCCGAGACTCTGGACCTGGAATTTTTCTTGCTGAACGATCTGCCGGAACTGGCTTTCCCCAATGACACGGAGATTCTGGCCAGGTGGGTTGAAGGACAACGTCACGACTAGTCGAAAGAATCGTCGGTGCGGGGAATAGTGCTGACTTGTGAGCTTCTGGGCTCGTACCGAGCCCAGATTGATTTGATTGACAAGGTCTGCCCTGTCTGCTGAAATTAACCCAGTCTGGGAGCCAATCAGCCCCATTTGCCCTAGAAGGAAACGAGGTGGCAGTCCGCGTAAAAGCCATTACTTGCAAACCGTCCTAGTTGGAGTGGCGGCCTTGCCACAGAGTGCATTGGTGTAGGGCGTTGATCACATACCATGCTGCGTTAACCGCGAGATTATTAGCGCCGGCCTTGGCTGTTGGGTGTTCCAGGGCGGCTAAAGAACCCCTTCCTGTAATTGTCGAACAAACAGCCAAAGGGAGCCTTGGTGACGATTGCAAAATCCTTAGCGCTTGCACCGTGAAAAACAAAGGTGCCGAAGGACCTGTAACCATCAAGGCTCAACTCAGGAACGGCGAAATCAGGGCAAATTAAGCCGTGTACGCCATGCTGGAAGATGAAACTCGAGCTGTGACTCGTGCATTCCCTGGGGCAACACTCCTAGGTTCCGAGGCAAGAGGCTATCGATACTTCTGTGGGACGTGAACTCCAATCACCAATGAAATTACCCAACCACCTATGACCACGACGTCCGGCTCCAACCCGGTAGCGGCAGCAAAGGCCCTGCGCTCCCAGATTATAGCCGTCCGAGAGGAAATTGGGGCGTCGCACCAATTGCCCAAATCCCTATCCGACGCCATGGCCAAAGCCGACCTATTTCAACTCTATGTGCCTCGTTCAATGGGCGGCCCCGAAACCGACCCGATCACCGCCTACCAAGCCGTTGAGGAGGTTTCCATCTCCGACGGGTCAGCCGGATGGTGTTGCTTCGTGAGCAGCGGAGTCTCAATTTACGCCGGCTGGGTGCCGCCTTCTTTGGGACGAAACCTCTTCGGAGACCCTCCCGACTTACGGATCGCCGGGTCGTTTAGGCCTGAGGGAACGGCCCGCGCCGTCGAAGGCGGTTACCGAGTCAACGGGCACTGGAACTTCGCCAGTGGTATTCGCCACGCCAGCTGGTTGTTCTTCAACTGCGCAGTGTTGGACGACAACGGGCCCAGGCTTTTGGAAGACGGTAGTCCTGCCTCTCGAATGATGATGATGCCGCCGCACGAAGCTACGGTGCACGACAACTGGTCGGTCATGGGACTTCGCGGCACCGGCAGCAACGACTTCAGCGTCGATGACCGGTTTGTTCCCGAGGAGCAAACCTTCGTCCTGTTCAGCGATCCGCTGGAAACCGGCCCGCTGTTTAACCCAAGGGCGTCCATTGTAACAACGTGGACCCTGCTGGCCGCCAACGGTCTGGGGATGGCCAGAGGGGCCATGAATGCATTCATGCGCCTGGCCAAGTCGTCCGGTTCAACGACCACTCCGGTCTTATTAATGGACCGGGCAACGGTCCAAAGTGTGATCGGTGAAGCCGAAGCAATCATCAGCGGGGCCAGAGCGTACGTGTTGGATGCAGTAGGCAACCTCTGGACGGCACTGTGCGAGCGGAAGGACGACCCGGGACCCGAAATATTGCAGGGCCGACTTGCTGTCACCCAAGCTGTCCGTGAGTCGGTGCGGGCCATCGACTTACTCTACCATGCCGCCGGTAGCCACGCCGTGCGACAAAGCAACGACCTGGAGCGGTATTTCAGGGACATTCACTCTGCAGTGCAGCACATCGGGGCGTTGCCATACAATTACCAATACGGCGGTCAGGCGCTATTGGGGCTACCCCCGAACGCTTCGGGCTGGTAGAGGAATTCAATCCGTCGGCTTTCCCCTAGGGGCGTACCCAAGTCTCGGACCAAGCCAGGCAGGCACTGCTGCTCTGCTTATCCCCGCGCATTTCGAGGGTCACGTTGCCCGACGCCTCATCGCCATTCACCGTTAACCTCGCCGCTTTGGCCGGCGTGAAACAACTGTACACCCCATGAGTCCGGGCACCGCCACCGGGGACAACTAGCATAAACGGCTCTAGGAAATCGTACCAAGTTAACGAGATGTTATCGTCATCGGTCTCGACCGTCTCTGTCCAAAAAGATGAGGTGTCACCCTTCCTACTAAATTCGGCTTCCAGCACCGGGATGTTGAGGTCGGCGAATTCTTCAAAAAGCTGGCTTTCAATTTCTTGCTGGAGCCAGCGGGCTAATGCAATGTTGTCGGCGTATATACTGACACCATCCGCCAAATCGCTCTTCAGAAAAAGTACGTGTCCTGGACCGCCCGGAGAGTAGAGGACCCGCCAATGACTGGCACGGGCAACCGAATTGTCGCCGTCCTGCAGGCGAATGAAAGAATTCTCACCGGTTAGACGTACCTCTGCCGGGTCAGTAGGGTTGGCCGTAGTCATATCTGCCCTCCGAATCTTTTCACTTTTGCGGCGCTGCCACATAGTAGCACCCATAGGCCCTGCAGGCTACAGGCGCCTAAGAGAAGGCCGCCTTTCTGTCAGGCGGCCTTGCAGTTTTCATATTTTTCGTGACCGGGAATACTAGTCTTTGACGGGGAACCAATCCTGTTTCCACGGGAAGTCGCCATTCTTAGTATCGAAGGCGGGAAGGCCCTGCTCAACGCGCTTCCTGTAGGGACTGGATATGGGTTCATTGTATGGGTAGATCCCACCTTCGTAGGCCTCGGGACCCTCTTTGAAGTGTTTGGCCTGCTCCATAGTCTCAATGAACGGTGCGTTCATGTCATAAAGTTGGTCCGCGGTCTGAGGCCGTGGTCCGGCCTTGGAGACGTGGCCATATAACTCGCGCCCCACCATTTTTTCGGCAGTCCACACGCAGTCGATAAGCTTGTCAATATCGACCCCTGTTTCGATTCCCATGTCCTCCATCATGTGGAGCAGGTCTTCTGTCGGAGCCATGCCAGTGGCACGCCCATTGCCGCAGTAGGGGCAACCCCCAAACCCGCCTATCGTGCCTTCCAACTCCAAGGTATCGTCGGATCCCAAGGTCCTCATTGCCGCATAGGCGGATGCGATGGCCATATTGCGACCGTTGTGCAAGTGAAGCCGGAAGTCGTCGATCTCCGGCCGACGTTCCTTGACTCGGTACACGCTCTCTTCCACCTTAGCGGGAGTGCAATGGCTCATGGGGTCGCCCATGGAGACGCTGCGCACCTCAATACCCACTTCATCCCACATACTATGCTGCTTCTCCAACAGGGCCATTAGGCTATCCACCGGAAACGGGCCCAGGAAGTTGGAGCCCCAACTGGCATTACAACCAATCCCGGCCTGTTTCACGTCCAACTCTTGAGCCTGTGCCACTATCTGGGGCCAGCGCTCCATTTCTTGCATCTGAGTCCGGTTGGTGTTACGTCGAACGAATACGTCGCACATGTGGCAGCTAAGCCGAGGGAAACCGTCTCGCTCGATGGTCAGCGGAGGCGAGTAAGCCCGGGCCCGCTCCACGCCCCGAGAGTTCAGGGCAAGCGCCGTGTAGGTGACGCCCGGCTTGGGAGTGAAGCGACTCACTATCTCGTCGATTCGCTCCATCTGCGGCGTCCATTTGGGGCTGACAAATGAGCCCACTACAATGTTTTTCAATCCTGTCTCGGACAAAGCATCAAGCAACTCCACCTTGTCGTCCACGGAAATATTAGCGTCTTCAATCTGCATGCCTTCGCGCATGCCCTCTTCTTTGTAGACGATCTGTGGGTAGCTTGGCATCAGTAGCTCCTAAGCACCGGTGAAGTTGTGCGGCCCAGGTGGGGACGGTTACGGCCGGCGAGATTGGCGGATTGTATGGTTGGCGCAGATTCGTTGTCAAGGACACCCGGAATGCGTGCGGTTGGCTTCGTTTGACACTAATTATCGCTGAATCCTATAATGTCCTCAATTCGCCAGACTCACGGATAACGAAGTTAACAACCGACATTTCTAGGCACGTAGGGGAGCTCGGTTAAGCCGGGCTGAGAGGGTGACCGAACTGTCACCGACCCTTGCGAACCTGATCTGGGTAATGCCAGCGGAGGGAATCGGACTAGAGCGCCAGGACACGTAGGCCGCCAGAAGACATTCGCTGGCGGCCTTATTTTTATCACCACAGAGAGTGCTGAGGTGTTTCGACTTTGCGCTCCGACCTCTGTGGTTAATACAAGGTGAAATGCCGATAATACGAGCGGAGGCCGTACGCAAGTCGTTCCCGATCGGCGGCAAGTTGGAGGAAGTACTTTCCGGCGTTGACCTGACGGTGGACTCAGGTGAGTTCGTCAGCATCATCGGTCCCAGCGGCTGCGGCAAAAGCACTTTCTTGAACATAATCGCCGGATTGGATCTACCGGATTCTGGAGAGGTGGAAGTCACAGGGAGTGACCAGAAAAACCTGTTGGGCCGCGCCGGTTACATGCAACAAAAGGACCTGCTGCTCCCCTGGCGTTCGGTATTGGACAACGCCGTCTTGGGCCTGGAGATTCGAGGGGTGCCACGGTCGCAGGCACGAAAACAGGCTCTGGAACTCACGGAATCCTTTGGACTAGCTGGCTTCGAAGACCAGTACCCGTTCGCTCTATCCGGAGGAATGCGCCAGCGGACGGCGTTTCTGAGGACGATGTTGCTTGCCCAAGATGTGGTGCTGTTGGACGAACCTTTTGGAGCGCTGGACGCCCTGACCAGGGTCCAGATGCAAGAGTGGCTCCTTGACCTTTGGGCCTCCATGAACAAGACCATAGTCCTGATAACCCATGACGTGGAGGAGGCCCTACTCCTATCGGACCGGGTTTACGTCCTAACAGCCCGGCCGGGCCGGGTAGACCTAGTGCTGGATGTGGACTTAGAGCGACCGCGCCGGTACGAGATGGTAACTAAGGTGTCATTCACCAGATTGAAGGCCCAACTTCTGGCAGCGGTTCACCGTCGTTCTTCTCAGGCAGAGCCGCCCCAGTGACAACAACAGGTAGGAAAATGGCCAGACCGACGCAGGGGAAGCGCAGGTGGGTGCGCTTCCCCTGCGTCGGTCTGGTCCGTTGGATACCTACCGTCGCTATATTGGCAGGCCTTATCGGACTTTGGGAACTAGTCGTCTCGGTTAACGATATCCCTCACTGGAAACTGCCGGCGCCACACGCCGTGGCTTCAGAACTCTGGAACAGCAAAGCGTTATTGTGGCACCACACTTGGGTCACCTTGGTAGAAGTGATGGCGGGATTCGCCGGGGCGTTGGGCACCGGTCTGCTATTGGCAGCCCTAATTCACCAATTTAGAATTCTAGAACGAGTCATTTATCCGTCTGTAATCGCATCGCAAACCATACCCATCATAGTAATCGCGCCTCTGCTGTTGATTTGGGTGGGTTACGGGTTCCAGCACAAAGTGATCGTAGTGGCATTGATCACCTTCTTCCCGATCGTGGTAAACACGGTGGACGGTCTCAAGTCAACTGACCCTGACATGATCCGGTTAATGCGCACCCTAGGTGCCAACCGCTGGCAAATCTTTTCCAAAGTGCAAGTACCCAACAGTCTGCCCTTCATATTTTCCGGCATCAAGATAGCAATCACAGTCAGCGTCATCGGGGCGGTCATCGGAGAGTGGGTGGGCTCCAGCGAAGGGTTAGGGTACTTGGCTATTCGTTCCAAATCCCAATTCTTAAGCGAGCGAGTTTACGCCACCGTAGTTCTGCTCAGCGTCATGGGTGTCGGGTTGTTCCTGCTGTCGGGATTGGTGGAGCGAGTGATGCTTCGCTGGCACTATCAACGAAGGAGAACTAATGCAGAAAATGGTTAAATCCGAAATTCGTCATCATCGCCGGCCAATAAAGTATAGACAGTTGAAAAATGGAATGGCTCTGCTAGCAACCCTCACAGTGGCCGCTCTTTTGGCTATGACCGCGTGCGGGAGCTCCGACAATGTCAGCGTCAAGCTAGCCTTGGACTGGTACCCCAACGCCAATCACGCTGGTCTCTACGTGGCTATGGAAAATGGCTACTTCGAAGAAGAGGGCATAGACCTAGACATGTACACTCCAGTAGACCCTACGACAGTCAACCAGACAGTGGCCGCGGGAGAAGATGACTTCGGCATCAACTACCAACCGGACGTGCTCATCGCTCGGTCTCAGGGAGTTCCGGTGGTATCCGTGGCCGCATTGGTGCAACACCCTTTAAATTCCGTCCAGACCCTGAAAGCCTCAGGCATCACCCGTCCCCGAGACTTGGTTGGTAAGAAAGTCGGATACCCGGGCATCCCCCTCAACGAGCCTCTTTTGGACACCATGCTCAAGTCCGACGGAGTAGTCAGAGGCTTGGATGAAGTGGAATTGGTCAACGTAGGATTCAACCTAGCAGAGGTGCTCATCAACGGGACTGTCGACGCCTGTATAGGCTGTTACTTCAGTCACGAGTCGTTTCTGATAGAGAATCAGGGGCATCCCGTCCACATTATGCGTATGGAAGAGTGGGGGGTGCCAGACTTTTACGAATTGGTACTGGTCACTAGCCAAGAGATGCTCGACGAAAACTCAGACCTAGTGCTCCGTTTCGTCCGCGCTGTGGTTAAGGGCTACCGGGATGCGGCGGCCGATCCTTCCGGAGCGGTGGACATCCTACTACGGAGCACTAACCAAGAAGTCGACGAGGCTATAGAGCGCCCAGGCGTGCTAGTGATAGCTCCATTATGGGACGAGGGTGCTGGGGTGGGCACTCAAACTAAGGAGCGGTGGACCAAGTTCGCTGACTGGCTTCATGCCCAAGGGCAAATGGAGGCACCCCTAGATGGTAGCCAAGCCTTCACCAACCGGTTCGTTGAGACGGTTCGGTAGCAGGCTTGTCATGCACACGGTGATATACTGTGCCTCATAGCCGTTAGGCGTGGGGGCTTGCAAATGGCACTATATTTTCTACTGGGTACCCTGACCAACGACGGGCAGCGCATGTTGCGCAGCAACTCCGACCTGGTGCTGGAAACTAGCCGCAGCATCAAAGTGGATGGAGCGGAGATATTGGGTCACTACGCCGTGCTGGGGCGGTACGATTTTGTGATGATGGTTCAGGCCGAGGACAATGACGCCGTGGCTCGTATGTCCTTAGAGCTTGGAATGGGCATCGGTCTCCACGTTGAAACCCTTCCAGCCATAGCAGTGGGCTTCTCGTCCGACCTGCACCCTCCCGGCCCAGAAGGACAAACAACCGGAGTGGCATTGCCTCTGGACGGTGGGACCTCTGAGGAGTGAAATTCCTAATGCGCGCCGCGTCGCCGATACAATCAGGAACCGTTGAAAGTGGGTCTGAGCGATGACCTGCGGGCCGGAGTAGGCCCCATTTGGGAGAAGGTGGCCACGCATCCGTTCGTTATTGAGATGGGGAACGGTACGCTGGCGAGGAGCTCCTTCGATGTCTATTTCGACCAGGACTACCTGTTTCTTCGGGACTGGGCTGTCCTTCTCAGCCTGGCTACCGCCAAAGCACCAGACTTCGAAGCAGCCCGCCGTTTAGTAGCCTTTCTGCACTTGGGGCTAGGCGGTGAGGAAGGGTTGTTTCAGACCGCCTTCCGGGAACGCGGCTTGTCTAGAAACGCCGTGGGCTCTCTGGCCTATTTGCCCACCACACAAAACTACAGCAGCTACCTGCGCAATATCGCGTACACAGGAAGCTACGTCGAAGTCATAGCAACCCTGCTGGCGGTGGAATGGCCCTATCTGGACTGGGCTCAAAGCGCGGTGCAAGCCGGCAAGCGTCCCGACAATTTCTACTACCAAACGTGGATCGACCTTCATGTAAGCCAGGGCATGACCGATTTCGTAGCCTGGCTGGGCAGGATGGTAGACGAGTCAACCCCAACCGCAGAGCAACAGACGCGCCTACAAGAAATATTCCGCAGTGTTCTCCGCTACGAATACCTTTTCTTCGAAATGGCCTACAGAGGTGAACAATGGCCGGAATGAGACAGGTGCCAACGGTCATGACCATCGCCGGCTCCGACTCCGGTGGCGGCGCCGGGATTCAGGCCGACCTCAAAACTTTCGGAGCACTGGGAGTCTACGGCACCTCGACTTTAACGGCAGTCACGGCCCAGAACACTATATCAGTAACCAAGGTCCACGAGATTCCCAGACTGGTTATCGCCGCCCAGATCGACGCTGTGGTCGAGGACATCGGTGTCGACGCCGTCAAGACCGGCATGCTTGCCAGCAGCGCCGTCATCGAGTGCGTGGCCGCCGCATTGCAACGTCACCAATATCACCTCGGTGTCCAAAGGTTGGTTGTGGACCCGGTGATGGTCGCCAAAAGCGGGGACTCCCTGTTGCAAGAAGAGGCGATCGCAACTCTACGCAGCAAATTGTTGCCCCTAGCGGCCGTGGTCACTCCCAACATACCGGAAGCCGAGGCCCTGACCGGACTCACCATCGTCACCGACGACCAAGTCAGAGCCGCAGCTAAAGAAATAACCAACATAGGTGCAAAATCCGTGGTCGTAAAGGGTGGACACCGGGCGGGTCCAGCCACCGACCTGTTTTACGACGGGTCCCATTTCCAAGAGTTCTCCACACCGCGCATCGAAACAGCCAACACCCACGGCACCGGTTGCACATTCGCGTCGGCGGTTGCCGCTGGGCTTGCCAAGGGATTGGAAACGTTTGACGCTGTCGCACAAGCCAAAGAATACGTCACCGAGGGGATCCGAAACTCATTTGCAGTGGGCAGCGGCCACGGCCCTCTCAACCATTTTTTTCGATCCTGGCCCGAGTATCGCTAATGGAAACGTTTCACCAGCTAATCGAGATCGCACCAAGGAATAGTCCACGCTGCCAGCGGGATTCTACGGTCGCCAGATCCGACATCGCATATACTATGATACCCTCCGCTCCCCGAGAGATGATCGGCGTAACTCCAGAATGGCACTCCCCTTTCGCTATTCTCAGGCAACAAAGATTTTACCTGCCTATAGCCCGAGTTAGACTGCGCATCGGAAATCAACAGAGCGCCGCGGCTTACGTCTTTGACGAAGCCGGCAGCGAACCTGGGTTGCGGCTCGCTGCATTCAACCTGAAGGTGGACAACCTTACCGAATCGCTAGTACCTGTAGGCCGTTCTCCCTCATAGATCTCCTCCTCTCTCAGTTACCACCGCCCTGGAATGGCTCATCGGTACGGTATAATGCCCGATAAGTGGAGGGGCGTACGCCTGGTTCTATGGAGCGCGTGCCACGCTCCTGCGTGAGGATCCTCCTTAAAGTCTTACTCAGACGGTTGAATCAGATGTTTAAGTCCGTATCCAGCCGCGTCAGCTTCCCTGAGCTGGACGCCAGCGTCCTTGCACAATGGAAAGAGAAGGACGTATTCCGCCGGACCGAGTCCGAACGCCCCGGCGCGCCTCTGTTCATGCTGTACGAAGGGCCTCCCACAGCCAATGGCAGCCCGGGCATCCACCACGTCTTGGCCAGAGTATTCAAGGACGTTATCTGCCGTCACCGCACCATGAAGGGCTACCGTGTGCAACGCAAAGGCGGATGGGACACCCACGGCTTACCGGTGGAACTGGAGATCGAGAAAGAGTTGGGTCTATCCAGCAAACGTGACATTGAGGAATACGGGATAGAGGAATTCAACCAGAAATGCCGGGAAAGCGTCTTCCGCTACGTCAAGGAATGGGAGAACATGACTGACCGGATCGGCTTCTGGGTGGACATGGACAACCCCTACGTCACTCTGGAAAATGAATATATAGAGACCGGTTGGTGGATGCTGAAGTCGCTCTGGGACAGAGACCTGCTCTATCAAGACCTACGCGGTACGCCTCACTGTCCCAGATGCGTCACCAGCCTCAGCTCCCATGAGGTCGCCTTAGGGTACCGGGAGGACACGCCGGATCCGTCAGTGTTCGTCAAATTCCAGGTGGAAATCCCCCAAACTTCCCTTTACGAAAGTGGGGAAACTGAAGTTAAGACCGAAACCTTGAGCACTCTGAGATCCGATTCTGTCCCGGTGTTCCTGTTGGCCTGGACCACGACCCCTTGGACTCTGCCGGGAAACACGGGGCTGGCAGTGGACGAAAACGCCGAGTACTCCGTAGTGGAACTGGAGGGCGAGGGCGGGACACAGCGTCTGGTGTTGGCCACCGCGCTGCTGGATACCAACATCAGGCAAGGGCACACAGTGGTCGCTACCTTGCTGGGCAGCGAACTTGTGGGGATCCGCTACTCCCCGCTATATCCACCGGAGGAATTCGGCTCCGAGATACGCCGGTTCGTTCACCGTCTAGGTCCTAATGGGACTAACGTGTCCGAATTGGAAGACGCCACCAGCCTTACTCCCAAAGTGGTGTCGGCCGATTTTGTTTCGCTGGAAGACGGCACTGGCATCGTTCACATCGCGCCGGCCTTCGGTGACGAAGACTTGACCCTAGGCAGAGAAAAAGGATTGGCCTTCGTCCAAGCCGTAAACCTGCTCGGGATCGTCACCGGGAGTTACTCTTTCGCTGGCAAGTTCGTGAAGGACGCGGACGAGGAGATCATGGCAGACCTGGACTCTCGAGGCCTGCTCCACCACCGTGACATCTACCGCCACACCTATCCCTTCTGCTGGCGCTGCGACACTCCTTTGCTCTACTACGCCAAGAGTTCCTGGTACATCCGGACTTCGGACCTGAAAGACCAGATGGTCTCCGGAAACAGCACGATCAACTGGTACCCCGACTACATCAAGGCGGGGCGCTTCGGGGAGTGGCTGCGCAACAACGTTGACTGGGCCATTTCCAGGGAGCGCTACTGGGGCGCTCCAATCCCCATCTGGCAATGCAAGGAATGCCGACACACGATCTGTGTAGGTGGCATAGCAGAGCTGAAAAGCTTGGCTGGTCCCGAGAGCAAGTTCTCCCTCAATGGATTGGACCTTCACCGGCCTTACATCGACAATGTAGTATTCTCGTGCCTCGCCGATGGTTGTTCCGGCGAGATGGGTCGGATACCGGAAGTAATGGACGCCTGGTTCGACTCCGGGGCCATGCCTTTCGCCCAGTGGCACTACCCCTTCGAAAATAGCGACATTGACCACGACGGTCGCTTCCCGGCCGACTACATCTGCGAGGCCGTAGACCAGACTCGCGGTTGGTTCTACAGCCTGCACGCTCTGTCAATTTTGCTGAAGGGCCAGCCCTCTTACAAGAACGTTATTTGCCTGGGACTCGTGCTGGACGAGAAAGGGCGTAAGATGAGCAAACGTGTGGGCAACGTGGTCGAGCCCCTGCCCGTCTTAGATGAACACGGGGCCGATGCCCTGCGATGGTACTTGTTTACCGCCTCTCAGCCGGGGGAGGCTAGGCGTTTCTCAGCCAAGTTGGTAAACGAAACACTCCGCCGGGTTTTGCTGACCCTTTGGAACGTCTATTCTTTCTTCACCAGCTACGCTGCCATCGACGGCTTTCATCCCGAGAAGAAGCCTAAGAACTGGAAGCCAGAAAACGAGTTGGACCGCTGGGTGCTATCGGAGTTGAACACTTTGGTTGCCCAGGTCGACGACTACCTGGAAGGCTACGACCCGACCAACGCAGGCCGCCGCATCCAAGAGTTTATCGACCAGTTATCCAACTGGTACGTACGGCGGAGCCGCCGTCGCTTCTGGAAGAACGAGGGCGACGCCGACAAGATTTCGGGTTATATCACGCTGCACACTTGCCTGGTTACTCTTTCCAGGTTGATGGCCCCACTGGCCCCATTTGTCTCCGAAGAGATTTACCAGAACCTGGTGGGCTCGGTCGACTCATCTGCGCCGGACAGCGTACACCTGTCCCAATATCCCATCGCCGACCAGTCGTTGGTGGACGAGCCACTGATGGAAGCGACCCGTCTGGCCATGCGAGTGGCCAGTATGGGGCGCGGCGCGCGGTCCAAGGCCGGGCGCAAAGTCCGCCAACCTCTAGCCAATGTGGCCATAAAAACGCGAACGGCGGCGGAACGAGAGTACATCCAACAGGTCCGCCACCAGATTCTGGAGGAGCTGAATATCAAGGACATCCAGGTGCTGGAAGACCACTCCCCATTGATCCAACAGGTCAGACACCAGGCGGGAGAAGAGACCGAGGCCATCTTATCGGTCGACCAGTACACGGCCGCCCTGGAAGGAGGGTACATAGTAGCGGTGGATGGCACCATAACCCCAGAACTGGCGGAAGAGGGTCTAGCACGAGAAGTGGTTCACCGCATACAAAACATGCGCCGCTCGGCCAACTTCGACGTTACCGACCGCATCGTGACCTTCTATCAGGGCCCCGACGAGTTCACCCAAGTCATGCAGGGCGACTTTTCAGGCTACATCCAAGAAGAAACCCTGAGTGAAGAATTGGTCGACGGCCCTCCGGAAGAAGGCGCTGCATCCGAAACTGCCAAAATCGAAGGCCAAGAGATCTCCCTGGGAGTGTTGCGGGTCTAGCGAACCCAATACGAAACCCATAAACATACCTACCGTATCATTGTTCTCCCTCTTGGCAAGGGAGAGTCGCAGGGGACCTGTCCACTCGTGATCTGTCTGTCACGTAAACACCTAAATCCTGCCCTTCCCTCTTCAAGGGGGAAGGGATTCCCATCCGAAATCTAGCGGCGTTCTAAAGGACCCGCCCCAAATGCCTGAACTACCCGAAGTCGAAAACGTACGCCGCAGTCTCATAAGAGCTGAGTTGCCCGGTAGAACCATCGTCTCTGCCTATGTCGGGTGGGACAACGCGGTTAAACACCCCGCGCCAACGAAATTCGCTGCCGGACTCGCTGGGCGCACCATCATCACCGTCGAGCGGCGGGCCAAATATCTGATCTTTCCGCTGTCGGGCGGCGACCCGGATACCTTCGTCGTCCATCTGGGAATGACCGGCCGCCTGCAAGTACATCCACAACCCCGCCCGTCTGACCGCATGACCCGCCACACTTTCCCCTTGGACGATGGGCGGGAACTACGGTTCGTGGACGGCCGCAAGTTCGGGAAGATTTGGCTGGTGGATGACCCCGAGGACGTTTTGCCTAGACTGAGCCCAGAACCGCTGACCGGAGAGTTCACCGTCGCGCTTCTGGTCAGCTCGTTAACCGGACGTAATGCTCCGGTCAAAGCTTTGCTTTTGGAGCAATCCATTACGTCAGGACTGGGGAATCTTTACGCCGACGAATCGCTCTTCCTCTCCGGGATACACCCCGAGCGACCGGCATCTAGTCTGTCTGTAGACGAGATAGTCCGCCTGCGCAAGGCCATAATCGAAGCGCTGACTACAGCCTTCGGCGTCTACGACAGAGCGCGCGACCAACACTGGCCAGACCCGCCAGCTGCTCTAACGGCTTGGACCCACCCTAGGGACACTAAGGCCCAGTGCCCCAGCTGCGGCACCAACATGGCCTTCACACGGGTGCGTGGACGAGGCACCTAATTTTGCCCCAAATGCCAAGGGTAGGCTTCTGAGACCTGGCGACGGGTTCAGGGCAAGTAGGATATATCTGGATAGCTAAGAGGCCCGCTGCGGCCATCAGCACAGGTCCGAACCACCGATCTGGCTCAACACTTCGACTCTCTTGCCGCCATACCTGTCAAAGACGATCCCGAAGACGAGTCCGGCTACGCGTATGACAGTGGCAAGCACCGCCGTCGCTCCTAGTTAAGCAAGGTATATTCTGAGGTCGAGAACACGAGTGAAATTGAGGTCGTCTTCGGCGTTTAATAGCTCGTGAGATGTGCCCGTTTGCTCAGACATGATCTTGCGGACAATCCAGAGGGCCCAGAGCTTGAACAGTCCGTGTTTTTGTCACAATTTGGGGGAACACATAACAGAGGTCCTCTTCACTCGCGTCTGAGGCCTCGCCCTTACCGGGTCGTCGAACGCTACATTTCTAATCCGGCTCAGAAATTCTATTTCGGCGACTTTCGCCGGGTCTGGGTACCAATCCCAAGCAAAATCGGCCCCATCAGACGAGCCCTAACCAGAAATTAGGTTGGAATAAGTCAAAGGGCGCTTCATCGGGAACCTCACAAACCGGTGAAGCCGCACCTACCGAAGGTTCTCACCAATGTAGAGATCTTTGAGGCGAACCCCGCATTCGTTGTAGGTCAAATCATCCATTGCTTTAAACCCTGCAGCCAGTTGCGATTCCGTCAGCGGTCGTTGAGCATGGTCGCATATCAGGCACCCGGATTTAGGCGCAGGGCCGGCCCCACCTTCTATAACGCCGTGCCGTAGATGTGTTCAGGGACTACTATGACCGCCGAGCGGCGGTCTTCCACCATCGTACTATCGTACTCTTCCCAGTTAGAGTGCTGGGTGCCCGAGGCTACGAGGAACACGTCCCTCAGCGCCAATCGGAGCTCGTCTGGGTCGGTAATACCCGGTGACAGAATTCGGGCCTTACCTTCCAGCACAACGTAGCCCCACCAGTCGACTTTCGAAACCATCAAGGAACAACGTGGGTCGCGCCTCAAATTGCCTAGCTTAGCGCGGTCGAAGGTGGTGGTGAATGCAACTCCGTCCTGATAAGGACCGCAGGTCACGATGCTCATTTGCGTAGCGCCGTTTCGCCTGAAACAACTCAAAACGCCCTGATGGTGGTTGGAAGTGAACTCTCTGACCTTGTCGGGCAACATCTCTTTACTCCCGGCCGCCGTTGGGCCTACTGTCAATCTCAAGCTCAAACATATCTTAGTGCGTTCGCTGCATTCGCATT
>CAZYBD010000006.1:0-6085 GCA_964645515.1 uncultured Dehalococcoidia bacterium
GTTGGGTAATACGATTGGCCCGCTGGTGTACCCGTCGGTCAGTACCTCCCAGCCCCGTTGGTGCCCGGTGAAGTCGTACAATTCGAAATTGCCGTGCTCACCGGAGCAGATTGCGATGGCAAACCCCTCGGTCTGGGCGAAGCTCTGCTCGATGTCGGCGCCTTCCGAACTGAGAAAGAGTTCTCGAAGTAAGAAAGTGCTGGTCGAGGCTGCAGAATACAGGACGTTTGAGTGCTGGCCCTGGAGTGCTTTGCAACCATCGACCGCCATCTTGAGCGTTTCTCCGGCAGGAACCGAGCGAGGATCTGTAACGTAGGTCGCCGGAACGGTGTCTTGTACCGCTGGAACTGGAGCCAATTCTGTGCCGGAGAGGCTTTGGCCCAGTGTTCCGTAGCGGGTGCGGATTCGGCCCTTGTTGGTAGCGCTGGCCCGTGCCCGTTGGTGGGCCTGCTTCAGGCCTTCCCAGATTACCGCTTCCAGGTTGTTGGCATCGGCGGCTCCTAGGACTCGGCCGTAGTAGCCGGCGGCAGAGGTGTGGCTGCCGGCTATGGCTCTAACTCCAAAATCGAACGCGTAGTCTTCGGAGCTGGCTTTCTCTTGGCCGTTTTCGGCCATCGCTCCTTTTTCTTCCCGAACCTCTATGCGCAGGTCGCAGTAGCGCAGTCCTGTCAGCGATTTGGAGCGTTCGGCAACCAGAGACTGGAGGGTAGATCGGTACCGGTCTAGCGACTCCACCGTGATTTCTCGGGCCATTACCTAACTTGTCCTAACGATTAAGCCGGCTCAAAGGAGAGTTTTGCCGGAGCCCAGGGACCATCCTAGAGGACCCGGCTATGCTGGCCAGGATTCGGCGGTTGCTTTGGCCACCGCTCGGGCCACGTCTCTGTCTAAAGACCAAGGGATCACGTTCTCGGTGGTGGGCTCCTTTACTAGACCTGCCAAGGCGTCGGCGGCGGCCAGTTTCATCTTTGTGCTGATGCTGGTGGCGTGAACGTCCAACGCGCCGCGGAATACACCGGGGAAGACCAAGCTGTTGTTGATCTGGTTTGGGAAGTCGCTTCGGCCCGTCCCTACCACTGCAGCTCCTGCCTCTTTGGCTAGGTGCGGCATGATTTCGGGAACGGGGTTGGCCATTGCGAACACGATGGAGTCCCTGTTCATGGACGAGACCATCTGCGGGGTGACGGTGTCGGCCACTGAAAGACCGATGAACACGTCTGCGCCCCGCAGCGCGTCGGATAGGTCTCCCTCTATATTTTCCGGGTTGGTGCTCTCCAGCATGGCCGATTTGATCGGGGTTAGGTTGGTACGGCTTTGGGAAATAATCCCGGTGCTGTCCACTAGGATGATGTTTTTTGCACCGTAATCCATGAGCAACTTGGTGGAAGCGATACCGCCGGCCCCGGCCCCGGCGAAGACGAACTTGGTATCTTCGACGCGACGGTTTGTTACGTTTAGGGCGTTGATTACTGCAGCTAAAACGGCTATGGCCGTCCCGTGCTGGTCATCGTGGAATACTGGTATCCCCAGGTCCTGCAGGGCGTCTTCTATTTCGAAGCATCTGGGTGCGGAGATGTCCTCCAAGTTGACACCGCCCAAACTGGGAGCCAGAGCTCGGACGGTCTGGATGATGACCTCGTTCTCCTGAGAGTCTATGCAAATGGGATAGGCGTCCACGTCCGCCAGGGTCTTGAACAGTATGGACTTCCCTTCCATCACCGGCATCGCCGCTTCGGGCCCAATGTTGCCCAAACCAAGTACGGCCGACCCATCGGTAACAACCGCGATGGTGTTAGAGCGGTTGGTGAGGTGGAACGACTCGGACTTATCGGCGTGGATTGCCATACAGACCGATGCGACACCCGGAGTATAAGCAATGGAGAGATCATCCAATGTTTCTACGGTCATCTTGGAGGCAATGCTCACCTTGCCTCTGCTCTCTCTGTGCCGCTTAATTGCTTCTAGCCCATAGTCCATGACGAAGGTCTCTCCTATTTGATTTTTAGCGGGTTACTGCTCCCTCGGATGCCGAAGAGGCCAGCTTGGCATATTTCGCCAGGGCCCCTGTTGTGTAGTTGGGAGGCGCGGGTCGCCATTTGGCGCGCCGGTCGGTAAGTTCTTCTTCGGTTAGCTTAACGCTCAATTGGCGGGCTGGGATGTCGAGAGTTATTTCGTCGCCTTCGTTGACCAATGCGATGGGACCCCCAACGGCGGCCTCGGGGGCCACGTGGCCCACCATGGGACCGTGGCTGGCACCGGAGAAGCGTCCGTCGGTCACCAAAGCCACATCGTCTCCCAACCCCTGGCCTATCAAAGCCCCGGTAACTGCCAGCATTTCCTGCATGCCCGGCCCGCCTTTAGGGCCTTCGTACCGGATAATAATTATGTCGCCCGGTTTGATGTCTCCGCGCTGAATTGCCTGGAACGCGGCAGGCTCTTGGTCGAAAACACGGGCCGGTCCCCGAAATACACGCTCCTGGTGCCCTGCCACTTTGATCACCGCCCCCTCGGGCGCTAGGTTGCCGCGCAGGATCGCCAGGCCTCCGGTGGGGCTACGAGGTGAATGCACGTCGGTGATAATGGGCTGGTCGTCAATGGTCTCCACGCCTTCCAGATTCTGCGCCAGCGTCTTTCCGGTAACGGTGATCGTGTCGCCCTTCAGCAACCCGGCCGCCAACAACCGTTTCATCACCAGCGCGATGCCACCGTAGCGGCTGAGGTCAGCCATAACGTAGCGGCCTGCCGGCTTCATGTCGGCGATGTACGGCGTGTTGCGGCTGATCCGGTCGAAATCTTCCAGGCTAAGGGGCACCTCAGCCTCCCGGGCAATTGCTAGCAGGTGCAGTACCACATTGGTAGAGCCGCCCATGGAGACTGCCACGGTAATGGCGTTTTCGAAGGCCTCTTTGGTTAGGATGTCCCGAGGACGCAGGTCTTCCTCCAACAGCCGTTTCATGGCCCGTCCCACGTCCCTGGCTTCGCCCATCTTCCTGGGGTCTATGGCCGGGTAGGAGGCATCTCCGGGCAGCGACATACCCATGACTTCAATGGCGGTTGCCATGGTGTTGGCGGTAAAAAGTCCGGCGCATGAACCCTCACCGGGGCAAGCGCGGCACTCGAGGTCTTTCAAATCGTCAAACGACATGTTGCCTTTGGCGTAGGCCCCCACGGCTTCGAAGACGTCCTGAATGTTAACGTCTTTGCCGCCGTATTGGCCTGGCATGATGGACCCGCCGTACATAAAGATCGACGGAACGTTCAGGCGGGCAATGGCCATCATGCAGCCGGGCATGTTTTTGTCGCAACCGGCAATGGTGATCAGGCCATCCATGCGTTCGCCGAAGGTCACTAACTCAATGGAATCGGCGATTACCTCGCGGCTCACTAGGGACGTTTTCATCCCTTCGGTGCCCATGGAAATCCCGTCGCTGACCGTGATGGTTCCGAACTTGAACGGCACGCCGTCAGCAGCCCGCACGCCCTCTTTGGCGGCCTGGGCAAAGCGGTCCAAGTGCACGTTGCAGGGAGTCACGTCGCTGGCCAGGCTGGCAATCGCGACGAACGGTTTTTCCATGTCTTCCTGGGTAATGCCCATAGCCATCAACATGGCCCTGGCCGGTGCCCTTTCGGGGTCGTGAGTCAGTTCCTTGCTGCGGTGCTTGGTTTTGGCGGCTTTGCTGATGGTCGTCAACGGGTCATCTCCTGGGGCCGGACCACCGGTTGGTTAGGCGGGGTCGGCATTGGCAACGGCCCATTATAAGTGTCAAATCGGAGGGTGCACAAGGCGGCAGGCGCCGGGCGAGGTTTTAGCTCCGGGGGTTGCGCCACTAGGGAAATTTTATTACTCTTGGGACGACTCAAATCAAGAGCAGATAGGAGGGGCAGAATGTTTAATCCCCTTGGTTGGGTAAAGCCAGGAATCGCCCACGCGCACTGTGATATTCCCTGCGGGATCTATGACCCCATCTCCGCCAAGATCGCGGCGCAGACCGTTCAGAAGATGGTCCTGCGCATTCAAGCGTTGGAAGCCCCAGGCATGGACGACGCGGTCGCGATGCAAGATTATGCGAACAAACTGTCCCGCTACATCCAGGTGAAAGAAGAACACTCCGAGGTCGTGAAAGGGGAGCTTCGGATCCTGTGGGCCGATTATGCCTGGCCCAACCTGCCGGCGGGTTTCGACCTACACGGCAGCTTCAATGCGGCGCTGAAACTGGCCGGCCGCTGTAAGCAGAACGTGGACATGGCAGCCTGTGAAGAGCTGGTCGCAGCTGTCGATACTATCGCGAGTGCTTTCTGGGCCACCAAGAACGTGGAGTACAGTGACCCCAACGCCACCGTTCGCTACGGTTCGTAACTGCAAAGCCTCACTAGGCAGCAAAATCGTAGGGGCGGGTTTAAACCTGCCCCTACGATTTTGCCGTGCATTGCATTGGCCCCAGTGTTGCCGGGCTACCGCCTAGTCGGCCTCTTTGAGCCAGCGGGCCATCTCTTTGGCGTGGTAGCTTAGGATGATGTCGGCGCCGGCCCTTTTTACCGCGGTCAGCAGTTCTGTGGTCACGGTCCGTTCGTCGATCCAGCCCTGTTGAGCCGCTGCTTTAATCATGGAGTATTCGCCGCTGACGTTGTAGGCTGCCAACGGTAGGTCGAACCTCCCTCGAGCCTCTTTGATGACGTCCAGATAGGCCATCGCCGGTTTTATCATGACGATGTCGGCGCCTTCAGCGATGTCCCTTTCGATTTCTCGCATGGCCATGCGGATGTTGGATGAGTCCATCTGGTAGGACTTCCGGTCACCAAACTGGGGGGTGGAATCGGCGGCGACGCGGAAGGGACCGTAGAACCCGGAGGCATACTTGGCGGCGTAGCCCATGATCGGCGCGTCCTGATATCCGCTGGAGTCTAGGGCTTGACGAATGGCCCAAACTTGGCCGTCCATCATAGCTGATGGCGCCGGGAGGTCGGCGCCGGCCTGCGCGTGGGATACGGCGGTCCGCCCCAGAAACTCCAGAGTCTGGTCGTTGTCCACTTTTCCGTTGTTGACAACCCCGCAATGGCCGTGGTCGGTGTATTCGCACATGCAGACGTCTGTGATGATTAGGGTTTCCGGGTGGTTCTTTTTGATCGTCCGGACAGCCTCTTGAACGATACCCTCAGGATCGTAGCCCTCGGTACCCATCGGGTCCTTTTCGGCAGGTAGTCCGAACAGCAACACCGACGGGATCCCCAACTCCGTGACCTCTCCGACCTCCTCAGTCATTATATCCAACGACATTTGGAAGCAGCCTGGCATTGACCCAATTGGGTCACGGACCCCATGGCCGTGAGTAATGAACATCGGATAAACAAACTCCGTGGGTGAAAGGCGGGTCTCTCGGGCCAGGTTTCGTATCGCTCCAGAACCGCGCAACCGGCGGAGCCTCAAGTCGGGGAAGCTAGTCACGTGCGCGCTCCTTTGGGGAGGAAGACAAGTTGCATGAAACTCCTCCCGGTGAAAAATAACTCACTAAAGTGTCTACTAACCCGTCCACAGTGTGCTCTGCGGCTTCCAGATCCACTCTGAGGCCCATTTCTTGGGCGGTGGCTGCTGTAACCGGGCCGATGCAAGCCACCACACTTTCCTCCAGCGCAGAGCGGTCTCCGTCCAGCATTTCCACAAGGTTGCGAACGGTCGAAGAACTGGTGAATGTGACGACATCGATGCCGCTTTCGAAGGCCTCTCGCGCTCTCCGGTCGGCGTCCGCTACCGGAATGTTCTTGTAGGCGGCCAACCTATCCACCTCGGCGCCCCACTGAGCGAGGCCCCGTTCAAGCTCGTCTCTGCCTATGTCGGCGGCGGGTAGCAGCACCCGAACACCTTTCCAGTTCAGTCCTGAGAGCTCCTTCAAAACGGCTTCCGAGACCGGACTGGAAGGAACAAAATCGGCTCTGATGCCCTTGGCCGCCAGCGCCGCGGGCGGAGCCGGCCCCAATGGGGGACCAGCCGCCAAGGCAAAAGAAACGGGGGGATTAAGCAGAAAATAAAAACGCGAGAAAACAAACAAACGGGCGAAGGGGAAGGGGAAAAATAAACAAAAGTAAAAGT
>CAZYBD010000007.1:0-16117 GCA_964645515.1 uncultured Dehalococcoidia bacterium
TCCGTCGGTTCCTTTTGCGATCCGTTGTTGTGGAATCTATGGTTGATTTACGCGTAGGAGCGGGTTTTAAACCCGCCCCTACGCGCTGGAATCCCATACCCTGGCGTTACTTCACCCGGGCGTATTTCGATAACGAACGCATTTCCCTTGGCGGGTTTTCCAAGGAGCCACGGATACGGGCCATGGTGTAGGGGAGTTCCGATACATACAGGTCGCCCCTAGAATCGACGGCGATGCTGTGAGGAGCGACGAACTGTCCAGGCCCCTCACCCTCTTCGGCGGCGCCGAAGCGGCTAACTAGATTGCCGTTCAGGTCATATATTGAGACGCGGTGACCGAGCCCTGGTGCGTCGTCGACCCCCACCATACCGTTGAGCTCGCCGACGTATATGTGCTCGTCCCAGAGAACCATAGCATCGGGCCGGTGGATGTTATTCCACATGGTGATGAACTTACCCTGCGGGTCGAATATCTGGATCCGATGGCATTCTCGGTCCACCACGTAGACCTTGTCCTGGCTGTCGACCGCAATGTTGTGGGGCCGTATGAACTGGCCAGGATCGATTCCCGGACTGCCCCAAGAGAATTTGTACTCACCGGATCCAGTGTACACGTGTATCCGGGAGTTACCGTAGCCGTCGGACACGTATATGTCGCCGTTGCTGGGCATGATGGCGGCCGAGGTTGGGCGGTTGAAAGGTTCGCCACCCCATTTGGTCGAAGGGTTATTCCGCTCGCCCAGTTCCATGATTTTTTCGCCTTCGCTGTTGAACTTTTGGACGGTATGAATTCCATCGTCCACAGCCAAGATCGAATCGTCGTGAGCAACGTACAGGCCGTGCGTGCGTGACACGCTGAACTGACCTTTGCCAATGGTACGAATATAGTTGCCTGCCGAGTCGAAGACCATAATCGGGTCCTCACTCCGTGTCAGCACATAAACATTGTCGCGAGAGTCTATGGCTACGCCCGGACATTCCTCGAAATGGCTTCCGGCAGGAAGTTTGGGCCAGCCCTCCACAAACTCATAACGAAAATCTCCGGTACCGTAAACCTCTGGCATGGTGGACACCTTCCTATCAGTTTTTATGTTACAGGATTGGCCGCACAGCCGAGGACAGAGGACAGCGTCTCCCCATAACGATTGGAACTTAAGTTCCAGCAAGTTCCCGCAGTCTTGCCTGATATTGTATTCGGAGGTGGAATCGACCTCAACGTAGTTCAGCCCCGCCATACCATCACGAGTGAATTCGAGAAGCCGGGCGGATCTGGACTCTCCGAATACTCGCTATATGGAGTACCGTCCTTCACCCACCAGGTAGTCCGCTGTGCGCAACGCCAACGCCTGTATTGTGGACGTGGGATTGATGCAGGCGCTGGTGGTGAAAATCCCGCCGTCGATAATGAACAAGTTTGGAACATCGTGGGCGCGGCCCCACCGGTCGACCACCGACTTGGACGGGTCGTCGCCCATACGTGTGGTGCCCAGCAGGTGCCAGCCCGCATTGCGGCGCAACCTAGATGACAAGACCTGGGTGGCCCCTGCGGCCTCGAACACCTCTTCGGCGCGTGCCACGCCATGGTCCAGCATGCAATTGGTGTTCTCGCTCAGGGTGTACTGAGTCTTTACCGCAGGTACCCCATTGCTATCGGTGACCTCAGGATCCAAGACCACTCGGTTGTGCTCTTCCGGCAAATCTTCGGTCATGACAACGATGGCGGTGTAGTGCCCGAAGCGCTGGTCGAAGATCTCATGGTGTCCTTCACCCCAGGGGACCCCCTGGCCGGACAGACCGCCCAAAGCAGTCGCCAAGGGGGAGCTACCCAACGCGGTGATTTGAAGGTCGTATCCCCTGATGAACCCCCGGCTGGTGTCTGACTCGTAGAACTCCTGGCTCAGCATGGTGCTGCCCCGGGGGCCATCATCTTCGGTTCCCAGCCACTCGTCGAAGATGCCCACTACCACGCCAGCGGGATGGTGCATCAGGTTCTTGCCAACCAACCCGCTGCTGTTGGCCAGGCCATCAGGGAACAGGCTCGAGGTGGAATGCAGCAGCAGCCTGGGAGTGCCGATGCCGTTGCAGGCCAATACCACCGCCTTAGCCCGCTGCTCGTGGAGATTACCGTCGGCACCGTAGTAGAGCACTCCGGTAGCACGCCCGGACCGGTCCACCTGGATTTCTCTGACCCTGGCGAACGTCTCGAGTTTTGCGCCCAGTTGTAGGGCTCTGGGCCAAAATGTAAGGTCGGTGCTGGCCAGAGAGCGCATAAAGCCCCCGTTATCGGGCTGACGGCCATCGTAGGGCACCGAGGAAATCGCTGTATCGCCGGCCCACCAGTGCCAGCCCAGCTTGTCGAAACCTTTAGCCAGCATCTCACCGCCCTTACGAATGGACAGAGGCGGGCACGGACGCTCTGGTTTGGGCGGGTAGGCGGGGTCGCCGTTCAGACCAGAGACCCCCATCATACGGTCGTTCAGGTCGAAGTAAGGCACCAGATCCTCGTAGGTGAGCGGCCAGTCATCGGCCACTCCGTCCTGTGTCTTCACTCTGAAATCTGAGGGATGGAATCTGGGATAGTGAGAGCCATAATGGACTGTGCTCCCTCCCACGGCGTTGTACATGTAGGGTGCGATGGGCGAGTCCGAGCTGTCGACCGGGTAGTCTTCGGGCAACTGTCGCACACTTGGGTCCGGATGAAAGTCCGTCTGCCAGTGAAGTAGGGCGTCCGGTTCCGACAACGGGTAGGAGTCGGGAGGCAGCCAGCCCCCTTGCTCCAGGCATACGACACTAATCCCGGCCTCCGCCATGCTCCAGACGAACGCGGCGCCGGACGCTCCGGCGCCTATCACCAATACATCAGGAATTTCCGGGCTGCTGGTCATGGTGTCCTCTGATTGGCTGATTGTTGACCGCTGGGCTCTCGATCTACCTGCGCTCGAATATCGCTGCCACACCCTGTCCCCCGCCTACACACATGGTCTCCAGTCCGAACTGAGCGTCACGCCGCTCCATCTCGTTCAGCAAGGTGGTTAGTATACGGGCGCCGGTGGCGGCGATAGGGTGACCTAGCGAAATTCCAGACCCATTGACGTTGAGGTTGTCCTCGTTGGGTAGCTTCCATTCTCGAAGGACGGCCAGCACCTGGGCGGCGAAGGCCTCGTTTAGCTCTATTACATCCATGTCGGCCAGAGTCATTCCTACCTTGCCCATGAGCTTACTTACCGCCGGCACCGGCCCTATGCCCATGGTGGCCGGATGGCAACCGGTCACGGTCCAGCCCTTGAGATATCCCATGGGGGTGAGTCCCAGTTCCCCCAGCTTATCTTCCCCCACCACCAGGCAGACCGCGGCTGCATCGTTCTGGCTGCTGGAGTTTCCCACAGACACGGAGCCGTCTTTCATAACTGGGCGCAGTCGTGACAATACCTCCATCGAAGTATCGGCCCGCGGCCCCTCGTCCTTGTAGAACGCCATCGGGTCGCCCCGCCTTTGCGGAACCGGCACAGGGACTATCTCGCGGTCGAATCGTCCCGATTCTTGGGCCGCCACGGCCCGCTGGTGGCTGCGGAGGGCGTACGCATCCTGTTCTTCCCGGGAAATCTCATACTCTTGGGCCAGGTTCTCGGCCGGTTCCACCATACCTGAAATATAGCCGAACCGGTCCTCCGGGGAAATGGTCTCCCTGGCGCGGACCAAGCGGTCATGGAGGGTAACTGAGCCGAAACGCGCGCCCCAACGAGACTCATTGACATAAAATTCTGCGTTGCTCATGCTCTCAACGCCTCCGGCAACGATTACATCGGCATTTTCGGTCTGCACCATCATGCAGGCGTTCAAGATCGCTTGCAGGCCAGAAGAACAGCGGCGGTCCAGCTGGTAGCCGGGCACCTCAATGGGCAGCCCCGCTTTCAATAACGCTAAACGTCCGATGGCCGGATTCTCGCCGCTGGGGTACCCATGTCCCAAGATGACGTCGTCGACCTTGGCGGGGTCGAGTTCAGCCCGCTCCAAGCTCTCTTTGATAACTGTGCTGGCCAGGTCAGCCGCCGAGATGTCGCGAAGACTGCCACCGAAGTTGCCTGAGGCCGTCCTGACTGGCGAAACGATAGCCACTCCACGCATGAAACCCTCCTAAAGGCCGAATCTCTCACAGAGTCCGTCGCACCGATGAGTCCTTGGTCATGATAACCGTGGGTAGACATTTGTGTCGACTCTGAAGAGACCGGCCTGGGGATCTGGTGGTTCTGTTTTCTCGTCAAGCTTTCGTCATTCAGATCAATGACGAAATTTTCACCCGTACGTCCGTTGGATGGTTTGATTTCGTCTATGCCTCAACTCACCGGCGAAGGCTGGACCACCCCGCCCGGGATTTCATCGGACTTGATATATTTCGCCGCATCGCCTTCTTCCACTTTGAACTCGGCCACGTATAGCAGATGGTTAGTCCAGTTTCTTATCAGCCGGTAGTAGGTGACCAACACCCTCAGTCAAACTGTTTTCACCGGAACGTGAGAGTAGTACCGCCACCTCAGCACCCCCAGCGATAAACGAAGCCGTATCGACGATGAGGAAAGTAATATCTCGTTATAGCTGCGGACCGTGCTCTCGACGCCGATCCCCATCAGCCCGAATCTGATAACCAGCAAAGTTGAATAACTTTTACTCACAGGACGTTGTTGTGTCGGCGACGCTCCATTCCCGTATCAATTTTCTCTAGTTCATCGATGAGTATCTCCCGTTTGACACATCTCTTGCTATATTTGTCGCGTTCTATCAGAGGCCAGTCGGCCGGCATAGCCGGACACTTCAACATGCTTTCAGCTGAGTTGGGTGCCCACAAAACAGAAACGGGCCGCGGTCTGAAGAACACGCGGCCCGTTTACAAAGGGTTTGGGAATATCGATATTAGCCGGGAAGGTACCTTGGGGCAATGAACGGTTGTCAGTAGTGGAAACCGCCGATCATATCCTTTCCAGCGGGGAGAGTGTTAGGGTGAAGGTTACCGGCCGCTGATCAGCTGCAGGTACTTGTAGCCGGATCCGGTGTTGAATAGGACCACAGTCTCGTCAGACTGCAGAAAGCCGTCGGCCAATAGGCGCTTGTAGCCTGCGAGGGTGGCCGCACCTTCAGGGCAGGCAATGACACCTTCGGTGGAAGCGATTTCGTACATCGCTTCCACCATCTCCTGATCGGATACGGCCAGGGCGGTGCCTCCGGTCTCGCGTATCGACTGTAGTATCAGGTAATCGGCGAAGGGCCCGGGCACTCGCAGGCCGTCTGCCACCGTCGCAGCGTTGAGCCACGGTTCCGCTGTCGACTTGCCTTCGTTGAACGCTCTTACGATGGGTTGGCAGCCCTCGGCCTGAACCGCCACGAATCTGGGCAGTTTGCCTTCGATCCACCCCAACTCCAGCAGTTCCAAGAATCCCTTATGCATACCGATAATTCCGGTGCCTCCACCGGCCGGATAGATCAGGGTGTCCGGCATTTTCCAGCCCAGTTGCATGGCCAGTTCCAAGCCCATCGACTTTTTCCCTTCGGCCCGGTACGGCTCTTTTAACGTGGAGAGGTCGAAGAGGCCTTGTTCTAGCGCCACCGCAACCGCCTGCCGGCCGGCGTCGCCGATCAGCCCGTCGACCAGGTTCAATTCCGAACCGGCCACCAGGCACTCTTTGGTGTTAGCTTCGGGCGCGTCCTTGGGCATGAACACCTTAACTTTCAGTCCCGCACGGGCGCAGTAGGCCGCGGCTGCCCCGGCGGCGTTACCAGCTGACGGCATGGTGAACCCGGAAGCGCCCAGTTCTAGGCCCTTGGACACAGCAGAGGAAATACCACGGGCCTTGAAAGTACCAGTGGGGTTCAACCCTTCTTCTTTGATGTACAAGTTGGTCGCACACAGCTTATCAGCGAGGTTGGCGGTCCGGATCAGAGGCGTCCCGCCCTCGCCCAACGAGACGATATTCGACGAGTCGGCCACCGGCAGCAGCTCCGAGAACTGCCACATGCCATTGGGGCGTTCGGCTAGTCGGTCCCGGTCCACCTCGGAGCGGATGCGGCCCAGGTCGTAGCGGGCGTACAGGACCTTGCCGCAGCACGGGCTAACGCCTACCAACCGATCGTGGGGGAAAGTATTGCCGCATAAAGTGCACTCCAGATGCGCCAAATAACTGGTCATCGCAGTATTCGGTCTCCTATCGAATGGTCGGCCGTCTGCCGCAACTTGACGCCGAAGTCCGGAATATCGTTATTTAACCACATACAATGGCTGCCGAAATGGTAATCGACGGGCCGGTCTGGAAGAACCTGGGCCAAGGAAGCTTTGATCAAGTACATATCCCGCAACTCGGAAGGACTGCGGCAGTTTATCTAGTCCGCCGCAGTTGAAATACGTCCATCATCAATGAGCCTAGTCGACTCAGTCGGCATAGGCTATCACTTTGACTTTGTCCTCGGTTTGGGCTTGGGGGCGAGGTTCCGGGTCCAAGTCCGGTTAACCCTTGCACTTCGTACACGTCCACAGGCCCCTCCCGGCCGCGAATGGCAGTCTGTCCTATTGCTCTGACTTTTATGCTGCCGTCCAATGCTTGGCGGACGGCGTTGCTAATCAGTATGAGGGCGCCAGTTTCCTTGGTCAGGTCTTGCAACCGGGCTGCAAGGTTCACTGCGTCGCCGATGATAGTATAGTCCATACGGCGTTGTGACCCGATATTTCCGACCATCACCGGTCCGGTGTTGATCCCTATGCCAATTTTCAAATCCTCATGGGTCCGGTCACGCCAACTAGCCTGCAAGCCGTCTAGTTGGTCCCTCATCTCGACCGCGGTTAACACGGCCCGCTTGGGATCATCGTCATGCGATTGCGGGGCCCCGAAAAAAGCAAGTATGGCATCGCCTTCGAATTTGTCGATGGTTCCCTCATGTCGGAAGACCACCTCTGTCATCACGGTCAAGTACTCGTTCAACATCGCCACCACTTCTTCGGGAGGTAGCTTCTCCGAAATCGTGGTGAACCCTCGGATGTCTGCGAAAAGGATAGTGACCTCCGCGCGTTTCGCGCCCAATTGGGCCACCATTGGGTCTTTCAACATTTCTCTAACGATACCGCCGGGCAGGTACCGGGACAGCATGGTCCGAGCCTGTTGCATGTTCAGTTGCTCTACACCAACTCGGTCGGCGATAGCCACCGCGTAGCTGACGACTAATGCCGTGAGAGGGCCCGCGATGGGAAGGAAGTAGTCGGCCACGGAAAACGACAATATCCAGGCAACGAATAAACTGCCGCTAACAGCCAATGCTCCGGCCATGCCATAGGCGGGACGTACGAATCGTCCCAAGGCCACCGCTACAAGGACCAGACTAATGATCATCAGCAGTACCTGGTAGGTCGGTGTGGTTTCTATGAACCAGTTATTCAAGATGGTGCCGGCCGCGGCTGCATGGAACTCGATCCCGGCCATGAGGTCGGTGCCAGAATAGGGTGTGGGCACCACGCCCTCGGCGCTAGGGTCCGAAATCCCCAAGAAAACAATCTTGTCCGTTAATAGCCCAGCGACTTCAGGCCGGGCGTTGAGCAGATCGCCAGCGGTTACAGTTAGGTAAGACCCTGGAGGTCCCGGAAAGTTCACCAAGAAAGTTCCATCCACAACGTCCACCACCGTAACGCCACCCAAAAGGACGTCTCCGCCCGGGAGCGGCATCTTCGGCAACGGCGCGTCCATGTACTGGGCAACCGCGGCTAACGCGAGACCGTATATGACCTCGCCGTTCTTGTCCAAGGTGTAAGGTAGATACCGGCGCAGCACACCGTCGTCGTCTAGGCGAACCCCGGCCAACCCGATGGAACCGCCGGCCGCGTCCAGCAACGCTTGGTAGGGCCGTGTCACTCCCTGTATACTGTCCCCTGATACCTTCTGCGCGGCCAGAACTACCGGCACTCCGCCATCCACGGCCCGTCCCACGGCATCCGCCAACTCTTGGTCTTGCGCATTAGCGGAAGCCGCCCCTAGGCCGATGGTGTCGAAAGCCTTAGTCCCAGGTCCGATTACTCGAACGCCGTCATGCGTATGGACCTCCAGTTCTATTCCCTGCAATACCTGATAAACGTACGGACGTATTTCCTCGTACTGATCGCGACTCAGCAGTGTCTCTGTATTGCTTCGTTCGGCGTACTGGATATCGACGGCAATAACGGCGGGACGCTGCTCTGCGATTTGATCAACCAAGCGGGCCATAAGACTGCGGGGCCACGGCCAACGCGGGGCGTCGCGTTCGAAGTCTTCCTGGGTTATAGCTGCGATCGACACCGCCGGGTGGGCTTCTTGGTCACCCCTCAGGTTGAAGGCCCGATCCAAGAAGAACAGGTTCGGCCGCTCGAAAACTCCGAGTGCCGCCATCAAGGATATAGACGCCAACAGCAGCACCGAATAGACCACAAATATCCGTTTGGCTGGCAAGAGGCTTAGGAATCGAACAAACATGTCACGGACAAGCGTCTAAATCCGATTGAGTGGCCGCTGCACCCACAACAATCGCAAAACCGAACAGTAGGAAAAGTTGGTGAGCCAGCATAATAAATCGTCCCACAGTCGGGCCGTTACGGCAATGGCACGCTTAACCGCGCCGGGGATAGGGCTTAATGAGTTTCCTAGACAGGCCAATAGATACTCGTGGACGGGCTCCCTTTCCGCCGAATACCCAAATACATCGGCATTTGACGTTCCAGTTGGCAGCAGGAGATTTTCGACAAGCGCGTAGCAAGCAGTTAAAGTTATACTTCAGCATCCGCTGACCGCACCGCTTTTGGCAGGCTATGCAGCCACAACAACGGCCAGGAGACCGCAATGACCTGGAAAGTTCTCGAAACAGACTATGTCTGGCCCACCACGGATCCGGAACGGACGGTACTGGAAGCGGGTGGCGCCGAGCTCATCACGGCACCTGACGGCCAAGAGGACACACTGGTGGAGCTGGCGAGAGGCGCTGACGGGATCATGACATGCTTCGCTCCGGTCACCGAAAAAGTGGTGCGTGCGGCCAAGAAGTGCGTGGCCATTGGGCGGTTGGGCGTAGGAGTAGACAACATCGCTGTCGCCGTCGCCACTGAGCTGGGCATCGCCGTCACCAACGTGCCCGACTACTGCATCGACGAGGTTTCAGACCACGTACTTGCCTTGCTCAACACTTGGAATCGCAAAGTCGTCCTGCTGGACCGTTCGGTGCGGGACCAAGGCTGGGGCAGCGCACCGCTTACCATGCGGATGATGCGGCTTCGGGGTAAGACCATCGGCATCATCGGCTTCGGCAGCATCGGCCAGATGGTGGCCGCCAAAGCCCGGGCCTTCGGTCTCAATATCCTCGCTTACGGACCCAGGCTCACCCAGGAAAAGGTGACCCCCTTCGGTGGCCGCCGGGTGGAACTAGAGACCCTGCTGATAGAGTCTGATTTCGTCTCGATCAACGCACCACTCACCGATGAGACCCGCGGCATGATCGGCACAGCCCAGTTGGCTTTAATGAAGCCCGAAGCTTTTCTGATCAATACCTCCCGGGGTGCCCTCATCGACGAGACCGCCCTTTACGAGGCACTGACCACTCACAAAATCGCCGGTGCTGGTCTCGATGTGATGACCGGCGGCGTCCCGGCTCCAAACAACCCACTAATCGGCCTGGACAACATCATTATCACTCCCCACGTCGCGTTCTTCTCCCAAGAATCAACCGTGGAGATGGAAGAGAGTGCCGCCGAGGCCATGATCAACGTCCTCCAAGGCAAGATGCCCGTCAGCCTGGTCAACCCTGCTGTCCTCCACCACCCCAACCCACGCCACAAGCTACCGAGAACGTAGCACAGTCAAATTCATTCAAATCTGCGACTTCCCAAAGAGGTAGGGCTTGGACACCATCATTCGCAACGCCCGCATCGCCGACGGAGCTGAGCAATCTACAGTTGACATTGGCATTGAAGGCAGCCTTATCGTGGCCATTGAGCCACGTTTGGCCGCCGAGGGCGAGACGTTCGACGCAGGCGGCCACCTGGTTACGACGGGGTTCGTCGAGACTCACATTCACCTCGATAAGTCGTGCATTATGGACCGCTGCAACTCTCAAAAAGGGGACCTGGCAGAGGCCATCGCGGAGGTTGCCAAGGCCAAGCAGGCGTTCACTCCCGAGGACGTCTACCAACGGGCCAAGAGGACACTGGAAAAATGCATCTTGAACGGCACCACCCACATGCGCACCCATCTGGAGGTCGATCCGATTATCGGGCTGCGAAGCCTGGAAGGTATCCTGCCCTTGGTCCAAGAATACAAATGGGCCATCGACATCGAAATCTGCGTCTTCCCTCAAGAAGGCCTGCTCAATAACCCCGGCACCGATGAACTGATCATTGCTGGTCTCAAAGGCGGGTGCTCAGTGGTGGGAGCAGCTCCCTACACCGACAGCGACCCCCACGGCCAGATCGACCGTATCTTCGAGATAGCTCGTGAGTTCGACATCGATATCGACATGCACTTGGATTTCGGTCCCGCCGGCGGCGACCTCGACCTGGACTACGTATGCCATCTCACCGACGAGTTCGGCTATGGAGGCCGGGTGACCATTGGGCATGCCACCAAACTCTCGGCAGTGGAGCCGGAGGGTCTGCAAGAGAAGGCCCGTCGCCTCGCAGGCTCCGGCGTAGCAGTGACCGTGTTGCCGGCCACCGACCTATTTCTGATGGGCCGCCACCAAAACCACAGCGTGATGCGCGGCGTGGCCGCCGCCCACCGGCTGCTCCAAGAAGGCGTCAATTGCTCGTTGTCCTCCAACAACGTCTTAAACCCCTTCACGCCGTTCGGCGACTGCTCTTTGGTCCGTATGGCCAACCTATACGCCAACGTCTGCCATGTAGGAACTCGCAGCGACATCAAGGAATGCTACGAAATGATTACCAGCCGCTCCGCCAGGCTCTTACGACGGGAAGACTATGGCCTCGATATCGGCAAACCGGCCGACCTAGTTGTATTGGACTGTTTCGACCGCGCGGAGGCGGTGGCGGAACTGGCCCAGCCGCTAGTAGGATTCAAGCGAGGCCGGCCCACTTTCCACCGACAGCCGGCTCAACTCAACCGGCCCGTTGGTTTTTAGCCGATGAACGGACAAAGTCCAGGACTGCCGCCCAACGACCCGCTGAGGGCTTTCTGCACTGAGAATCACGTTGCCTTAGAAGGGGCAACCCGGGGTCCTCTGGCGGGACTCACCTTCGCTGCCAAGGACGTCTTCGATATCGCCGGCCACCGTACGGGGTTCGGCCAACCGGACTGGCTTCGGACCCACCTTCCAGCTCAGACGACGGCCCTGGCGGTGCAGAAATTGTTGGATGCCGGGGCCAATATGGTGGGCAAAACACACACCGACGAACTGACCTACAGCCTCAGCGGTCAAAACGTACACTATGGCACACCCGTGAACCCTGCCGCACTCGAGTGCATCCCTGGCGGGTCATCCAGCGGCTCGGTGTCCGCGGTCGCGGGAGGACTGGTCGATTTCGCGCTGGGTACCGACTGCGGCGGGTCGGTAAGACTGCCCGCCAGCTACTGCGGCGTGTTGGGGATCCGTCCCACCCACGACCGCATCTCCCTGGCAGGGGTCGCGCCGTTTGCCTCCAGCTTCGATGTCGTCGGCTGGTTCGCCCGCGACGCTGACATCTTCAGCCGCGTTGGTGTGGTCCTTCTTGATGAAGAGAACGCCCCACCACCGCCCAAACGTATGTTGTACGCTCAAGACGCGTTCGGGCTGGTCGACTACCGCGTCACCAATGCGTTGGAGCAAGCTGTAGCAAACGCGGCGTTCGCCATAGGCACCCTGGAGGAGGTAGTGGTCAGTCCGGAAGGCCTAGAACGGTGGTACGAGACCTTTCGCGTGCTCCAAGCAGCTGAGATCTGGGGCAACCTAGGCGAATGGATCCAGGCCGTGAGACCCAGCTTCGGCCCCGGCATACGCGAGCGCTTCGATCTGGCACGCCAAGTCACAGTAACGCAAGTCGTGCCGGCCAAAGCGGTGCGGGAGGTGATTAGAGGCCGGATGGACGAATTGTTAGGTGAAGGCGACATATTGTGCCTACCGACGTCTCCCAGGGTCGCGCCGTCGAAAGACGCCACCTCGGACGATCTGGAAATCCGGGTGCGCCAACAGGCGATGAGCCTGCTTTGCATCGCAGGGCTGGCCGGACTCCCCCAGGTGAGCTTGCCGTTGGCCACCCTTGAAGGCCAGCCCCTGGGTTTTTCACTGGTAGGGCGCAGAGGCACCGACACACAGTTGCTAACATTAGCCAACGTCTTATGTCTTAGCGGTGATAGCCGCCTACAGCATTGATACTTTTGGTATCCGGAAATAGAATGCCGGTATCTGATGTCAAAGACTGACTAATCATGGCTACTCCCCAAGAAACAACCGACCTATCAGGGCAATGCCGGACTTGCCATTGGTACGTCGGAGAAATCGCCATCTCTCAGACTGCGAAATATTTCCACCGCCGAAACAACAGTGTCGCTTGTCACGCCTATCCAAGAGGGATTCCCAACGAAATCTTGGTAGGGCGTATCGACCATAGGTCTCCGTACCCGGGCGACCAAGGGTTACAATGGCGGAAAAATTCTGGTTAGTTCCTCCCGCCGGATCATGGCTTTGGCTAACCGACTCCCAAGGCGCGGTTTGGGGTATTATGAGGTGGACATAACACATACTCCCAGCAGATAGTGAGCACCATTCTTCCCGTAAGTGCGAGGGCACTAAATATTGTTTAAATGGAGGGAGCAAGACTGAATGGCAACGACGAACTCGTCGGCGACAGTTACCGTTAACCAGGTGGCCCTCTCAAGTCAGACCAAGAGTAACTTAGTGGTCCTACCAGACTACGACAAACAACGCATCGAAGAGATCGGCTTTTTGACCGCCATGAATTTGGTGCTGATGGGCAACTACGCCCAGACCGGGCATTTTGGCGGGCCCCTTGCCTACACCCCCTATACGGTGGCATCCCACTTGGTCGGTCCCGATGTTGGTGGTCTTCGCTTCGATTACCGGCGGCCCAAACATCCATATGCCGACAAGTTCATGCTAGCGGGAGGGCACAATGCCCCAGTGACCTACGCTCTCTGGATGATCATGGGGGAGGCCCTGACGCGTAAGCATGCCCGAACCGGTGACTCCCGTTACGAAGTGGACCCCAAGCAGGCCATGCTTTCCATCGATGCATTGGGATTCCGCCGCGGCGCCGGAGCCTTGGAGACTTTGCTGCAACAGAACGACCTAGTGGACCATCCGATCATGGCCCAGGCCAAGGTTCGAGGGATCAGGTATTTGGCTGGCCACGCCGAGACCACAGACCTCACTAATGACGTGAACGGCGGGCCTTCGGGAATCGGCATAGCTACCGCCGCCGGTAAGACTGCTTTCTGGGATATTATCGGAGCACCTGACAGCCTGAAGGTCTTAGCCATTGAAGGTGAATTCGCCATGACCTCCGGCCACTCCCAGGAGATGAAGACTCAAGCAGTGGCCCAACAGGTCGGCAAGCGGTTGAGAATCCTTTTGTCCTACAACAACGCCGGTATTGACGATGAGTTGGTGGGTGGTGTGATCAGGCCGGAATACGACGCTTACCGGATTCAGGACCAGTGGGCGTCCTACGGCTGGAACGTGCTGTCATTAGATAACGGTAACGATTACGACCAAGTGGTGGCGGCGCTCAAGACCATGGAAGACTCCGACCCAAGCGACAACAGGCCGATGATTGTGATCGGCCGTACGGTCAAAGGTTGGTGGCCCGCCGTAGATAATGGCAACGTCCCCGGCTACGGTGAGCAAATCGTCAGTTACCACAGTCACCCCTACGCCTTCGCCATGAACGGCGAATACTTCCAAGCATTAGCAGGAACTTTCGAACAGCGGTTCGGTGTCGAGTTCCAAGGAATACGAGAAGGCGCCGTTTCGGATCCCAAAGAGCGGTTGGTCCAGTTCAAGACCAACATCGACGTTGCTATGTCCGTCCTAGAAAAGAACGGGTTGGGCGAATGGCTGGCCGACCGTCTCGTCAACATCGGAGACTCGGTGAACGATGACCTGCCATTAAGGATCGACCGACACACCGACCCATTCCTGGATCAGCGCCTCAGTGTCGCAAACCTTCCGATGGAGCCACAGACCGTTACGGTAAAGAACCCAGTGAACGGTGAAGAGAAAGAAGCCAAGATCACGCTGTTCGAGGAGCCGGGACGCGTCCGTGGATCCCGTAGGGCGATCTCCGAAATTATGAAGTGGCTCAACTACGTCACCGGCAACCGGATGATTATCCTGGCTGCCGACCTGGCAGACTCCATCAACGTGGAAAGCGGCTCCTTCTGGGGACACTACGACCCGGTGACCAACCCGGCAGGAACAAGGCTGAAGGCGGTAATACAAGAAGCCGGCAACGCCTCTACAGCCGTGGGCCTAGTCGGCCAAAGCGCCTCCTTGGACCCTCAGAAACATGTGGGCGTTTGGGCCCTTAGTGGCACCTACGGAGCTTTCACTCCCCTAATGTACCTGCCGGCCCGTGTCTGGAGCCAACAGAACCAGGACAGTCCTTTCCGTGTCGGGGTTTTGAACATATTGGCAGGCCATTCCGGCCCAGAGACCGCAGCCGACGCTCGCACACACTTTGGTATATTTTCGCCCCAGGTGTGGAAGTTGTTCCCGCGACACCAGGTCATCACTCTAAGTTTTTGGGACTACAACGATGTCGCTGCAGGGTATTTCGCCGCCGTCTCCGTAGCAGCACGGGACCCCAAGGTCGGTGTTATCGTACTAGAAGTAGCCAGGCCCGACAATCCAGTGGCCGACCGCAGCAAATTCGCTGATTCCGACCCCAAGGCTGCCGCCAAGGGCATGTACGTCATAAGAGATTTTGACCCTGCCAAACCTAAACAGGGCTATGTGGTAGTGCAAGGGTCTTCGTCCACGGTGAACTTGGTATCTGTGTTGCCTCGCTTAGAGAAAGACGGGCTGAACGTCAAAGTAATTTCGGTAATCAGCGATGAACTGTTCCACCGGCAACCTGAGTCTTACCGTAACTCGGTTCTTCCGCCGGAAGCCCGCTACGACATGATGGTGGTCAGTACCGGAACCCGGCGCATATCGCCCTTAGAGTATTCCGGTCCCCTGACAGACGAATACTCCCTCGTTTCCGACTGGGACGACCAATGGCTAACAGGGGGCAATGAATCGGACGTTATCGCGGAAGCCCGCTTGGACCCAGAGTCCATCTTCCAAGGTGTAAAACGCTTCGCTGTGGAGCACGACATCCGAATTTCTCGCCAAGCGGCCCAACTAGAAAGCTTGCGGTGAATTAGAAGGCGCAAAGAAAATCAAGAAGCCCCCGGGACGCCGTCCCCGGGGGCTTCTTGATTTTATAGCGTCTAGAGTGGGTGGAATCAGAGGCGGTTGGACAATCCCAGTTCGCCCAAGATATCTGGGATCTGTTGCTTTTCTTCCTCGGTCAAGGACCTCATTGGACGGGTCACCACGTCGCTCTCTAGGATACCCATCAGTTTCAACGCTGACTTCATTCCCGAGAGACTTGCCGAAGTAGCGCTACCGCTTCTGGCCAGTCGAGCGATTTTAGTGGCAAGCATTAGCTGGGCGTTGCATTCTCTGGCAGTCTCCACGTCTCCCGCTTCACCGGCCTCCCAACCCTGGGCCGAGGCTTTGGGTACCAAGTTAGCAATGGCTGGAATTACACCGTCGGCCCCCAACGCTCCAGCTGAAGTGGTCCGAAATACCGTGCCCAGGAACCTCAATAGATTGATACCCTGCTGTTCGCAACGCACGTTGAGTTCAGCTAGCAATTCCCCTGCTCCCGAGCTATCCTTGACACCAACGACCGCGCCCTCGCTGGCGAGGTTGGCGATGGTTTCGGGAGCGACAGCAGTCTTTACCGTCTGTGGGATATTGTAAACCCATAACGGTACCCGCGAATTGTCGCTGATGTACCGGTAATGGTCCAAGAGTTCATCTTGGGAGCTATCGTAATAGTACGGCGGAGTCACAGCTACTCCGTCCATCCCGATCTCTTGTACCTCCAAGGCCAGGTTCAT
>CAZYBD010000008.1:0-2763 GCA_964645515.1 uncultured Dehalococcoidia bacterium
CCATCTGTAACCCATATCCCCTGGGGGAGGGTATAGGTCGAACCTTACAAGTCGCGGACCGATTAGTCAACTGCTTGGATCAACAGGGCTTCCTAAGCGTCATTTATGACCAATGATTCAAATGTGGTAAGCGTGTAACGGACTAAACGATCCTCAGAAATGGGTAAGTTATCCACTATCCAACCTCGAGAACTCTGCAGTCCATAAAGAGAATCCTCGCCCATTCAGCAAGGTGCCCATAGCAGGTACGGGCCCGCCGACTTGAGGTATTGCTTTGGACTTCTCAGGCGGCTTAAGGGCTCAGCTTCGGACGCAAACACGGCCGGCCGCCGGGCGGTTACTTCCCGAGATTACCCACCGCCTATGGCCGGAAGGAAATGGACCTCGCTGTCCTCACTTACCCGCTCCAGCATGCCCAACAGGCTGGTCTCAGCATCGACGATGACGGCTATGCCGGGGATCAGGTCGTTTTCCTCTTCGTCCACCAGTAGTGCCCTGGTACCGGGGAATTCCTGCTCCAGGTTATTGATCACCTGGCGTACGGTGGCACCGGCGATACTGACCCGCTGTTTGCCGCCGGTGAGCTCCTGCATTCTCGGCGGGATCCAGACCTCCGGCATTCCTACTCTTTGCTCCAAATAGCTTCCAGTACCCTGTCCGGAGACATCGGTAGGGAATTCATCCGGACGCCAATGGCGTCGTAGATAGCGTTGGAAATTGCAGCCATAGGAGGAACAAGGGGTACTTCGCCAACCCCTCGGAGACCATAGGGGTGCCCAGGGTTTGCCACCTCCACAATAACCGTGTCGATCATCGGCAGGTCCAACGATGTGGGCATGCGATAATCCAGGAAGCTGCTGTTGAGCATGACGCCCTGGTTGTTCAGCTTGTACACCTCGTTCAACGCCCAACCGATACCCTGTACCACTCCTCCCTGGATCTGACCTTCCACGTAACTAGGATGGATGGCCTTGCCCGCGTCCTGCACGGCGGTGTACCGAATCACATCGACCTTTCCGGTCTCTGGGTCCACCTCCACGTCCACGAGATGGGCTGAGATCGACGGACCTGCCCCCGGCGGGTTGACACCGGCCCGACCCACGATAGGGCCGCCGGTGCCTACTTGACGTGCCGCCAGTTGCTTGAAAGTCAGTCTTAGCTCGGGGTCAGACTTGTGTTGGAGGACACCTTCACCGTACTCCACGTCCTCCACCGGGATGTCCCAGATCCTGGCCGCGCGTTCTATCATCTGGCGCTTCACGTCCTGGCCGGCCTCGTAGGTGGCCCAGCCTGACTTGAAGGTGGCGCTACTGCCCCCGGTGTTGGAGGTGAAACCGATAGAATCGGTGTCACCGACTTGGGGTTTGATTTCCTCTATGGGGATACTCAGCACCTCAGCCAGGTGTTGGGAAATCGCGGCGCGGCTGCCTCCGATGTCTGGTGAGCCCTCGGTCAGGCTCACAGAGCCGTCGGAATTCACTACGACAATGGCGCTGGCGGGACCGGTGTTGTTGCCCCAGAACCCACAGGCCACACCGCGGCCGCTCAGTTTGCCGCCGGACCGGCTGTCCAGGTCGGCGGCGTAGTGAGGGTGGTCTTTCAGAGCCTGCAAAGTCTCTATGTAACCCACGTTGGGTGTCGCCGGGCCAGTAACCCGGCGCACGCCCTCTTTTGAACTGTTTAACAGCCGTAACTCCAACGGGTCCATGCCCAGCTTTTCGCAGAGTTCGTCGATGGCCGTCTCCATGGCGAAGGCCGCGGCCGGAGCTCCGGGGGCTCGGTAGGCCGCCGATTTGGGGAGGTTGGTCACCACGTCCACAGCCTCAATGTAGGCATTGGGGATGTCGTATTGGGCCATCATGCATTGCGCTCCGGAAGGGACCGGCGAGCCAGGGAATGCTCCAGCTTCATATATCAGATGGGCCTCGGCAGCAATGATCAACCCCTCTCTGGTGGCACCCAGTTTGACATTGATCCGGGTGCCGGAAGTAGGGCCAGTCGCCTCGAAAACTTCGGTTCGGGTCAATTGGATCTTGACCGGGTGCCCAGACTTGCGTGACAACAAGGCGGCCACCGGTTCGACGTACACAATGGTCTTGGCCCCGAAGCCGCCGCCGATCTCCATAGGGATGGCTTTCACATCGGCTACCGGGATGCCCAAGAAACGAGCCGTGTGGTCCCTTACCGTAAACTGGCCTTGGCTGCTGGACCAGATGGTCAACTTACCGTCGGCCTGCCAATGAGCTACGCCGGCTTGAGGCTCGATATAACCCTGGTGCACGGCTGACGTGTCAGTCTCCTTCTCTACAACCACGTCGGCGTCCTTGAACCCTTGTTCCACGTCGCCCAGACGGAACTCGAAGTGGTTGGCAACATTGGTCGAATCCGAGTCCTCTCCTTCGTCCTTGTAGCCGCCCGGGCGTAATGCCGGGTTCGATACACTGGCCAGTCGGTCGTGCAGGATGGGGGATTTCGGCGCCATTGCATCCTCGGCGGTCAGGACCGGGGGCAGAACCTCGTACTCGACCGTTATCAATGCCAGTGCCTCTTCAGCCACATGGATACTGGTGGCGGCGACGGCGGCGACGGCATGCCCCTTATAAAGCACCTTGCCACGCGCCAAAACATTGGCACTGAGAAACCCCAGGTTCTGGATGGCACCCTCGGCCAAGTCGGAGAGATTTCGGGAAGTCTCCGGCCAATCGGCGGAGGTCACAACTGCAAATACGCCGGGGTGGCCCTCTGCGGCACTGGTATTCACCG
>CAZYBD010000009.1:0-5650 GCA_964645515.1 uncultured Dehalococcoidia bacterium
GCTACAAGTGGGCGAAGGAAGCTGTATTACACGCCTGGTCGTACCAATACCGACACCGCCGGGAGAGGAAAGGCGATTTCCGCCGTCTCTGGATTATCCGTATCGGCGCCGCGTGCCGGGAGGCCGGGACAACCTACAGCCAATTTATGCACGGTTTGAAGCTGGCTGGGGTGGAGCTGGATCGCAAGATATTGGCCGACTTAGCCGTGCTGGATCCGGCCGCCTTCGGCACGTTGTTGGAAACAGCGAAGAGCCAACTGTCGGCCGCAGACTAACTGCACCGCGGTTTCCCGGCTGCGGCCGGTATCCGAAAGGCTATAGAGACCGTGTCAGACCCCCCACTCCTTGTGGCGGGGGGTGTTTTGCAAGCCCAAGGGTCTCGGAAAATTCCGAGACCCTTTTTTGCCTGGTCCCCAGTTTAAACTGGTCGGAGTTGCTTCCCCTAGCTATTTTGCCCTGACGAACCCGTAATAGGTGTCGGAGTTTAGAATTCGCAGAAGGCGCTCCTGGCTGATCACTATGGGGCGGATAGGGGTGGCCCACCGTTCCGTCAGTTCATGGTGCAGGTCGGTCAGCAACATCGGCTTGTTGCCACCGGCCAACAGGGTACGAAAGATTATTTCCTGGATCGGCATGTCAGAGCGGATATAGTCCGGGTCGTCGCCATGATTCTTGGCGATCTCCCGGACCAAAGTCTTAGCGTCAGGCAACTCGGATATAGGCTTGGACCGAGACGGACTGTTCGCAGTTAAACGGCCCGCAATAATAGGGATAGGAGACCGCTCCAGTTCCTTCAAGCGGGCAAAACTTATCTCGAATTGGGGTATCTCTTCGGGTCCAGTATCTCCTTCTGATTGTTCCTCGGCAACGTCGCCCAAGAGATCCGCGACTTCCGGGTCTGGAGTGGTCATACCTCAACCTCCTCATTCCAGTCCAACATCAGTATACGTACAGTTTCGCCAGCATTTTTGCTTGGCAGATCTTCCGGGCAGATGGCCAAGCCATTTGCTCGGGACATTGACGTTAGGATATTCGAACCTTGCGGGCCCGTGGGAGTGGCATAGTAGACACCGTCTCGCAACTCTACCTCTACCCGCGCGTAAACCCGCCGCCCATCGAAGTTGAATACCGGCGCGGTAAGAACTCCTTCGACCGAAGGTCGCGCCAAGTTGGCCCGACCCAGCATGGCCCGAATGGCGGGGCGGGCGAACATCTCGAAAGCTACCATAGCGCTTACCGGGTTACCAGGCAATCCCAGCAAAGGGATATCTTTTCCGCCGTTTCCACTCAAGTGCCCGAAAGCCAACGGTTTGGCCGGCCGCATCCGCACCGACCAGAAATTCATGGAGCCCCGCTGGTTCAGGACCTCTTTCACGATATCATAGTCTCCTTTTGACACGCCGGCAGAGGTGATCACTAGGTCGGAACCAGCGGCATCCGCAAGTTTCCGGTTCAGGTCGCCCAGGTTGTCGCGGGCAATGCCCAACAAACGAGGTATCCCACCGCTAGCGGCCACCGAAGCGGCGACGCTGAAACTATTGCTGTCGTAGATTTTCCCACTGGTTAACTTAGTCCCAGCGGGCACCAGTTCGTCGCCCGTCGCCAAAACGGAGACCACCGGCCTGCGTACTACCTTAACCCGATCCAGTCCCAGAGAGGCAACAACACCCACCTCGGCAGGTCTCATCAATGTACCCACATCCAGCACCAACTCACCCTGGCAAACGTCCTCGCCGGCGGGACGGACGTTTGCCCCTTTGATGAGAGTAGAAAAAATTGCAACCCCGTCCATGGGCTTGCCTTCGCGCTTACGCTGCACTTCGTCAGTGTCTTCGAAAGGCACGACGGTGTCCCCGCCTTCGGGCATCGGCGCCCCAGTCATGATGCGTATAGCGGTACCAGCGGCCACCGGACGGTCGGGCATTTGGCCGGCCGCGACAATGCCGATGACGCTCAGGTTACGCGGAGAGTCAGTGGAGGCTCTCGCAATGTCCTCTGCACGCACAGCGTAGCCATCCATTCCCGAATTGGCCAGCGGAGGCAGCGCCAAAGGCGAGGTGATGTCCGAGGCCAGCACCTGGCCCAGCGAGTCCATGACCGGGATTTCTACGGGTTCCAGCGGTCCGAAACTGGCCATCACCCGGTTGAAAGCTTCTTCGACGCTTAGCATGTCCTCGCCGGAGTGACTATGGCCATGACTATCGGGAGATTCGATATGTACGCCGTGGCGACGGTGCCTTTTCATTATTTGTTCCAAACTTGGCGGTAGAGTCTAAAGGCCCTACTCTAGCTACGCAGCGACGCGTTTACTTCCCTTTCCAAAGTGCGCAACAGCCCGTCCAGGGACCGGTTGACCTCGTCGTTGGTCAACGTCCGATCGCTGGACTGAAAGTATATATGGAATGCCAGAGACTTTTCCCCTTGTCCGACGTTATTCCCGGTGTAATTATCAAATAGCTCAACGCCGGCAACCAACCGATGGCGGTGGATAATTTCCCTCACCCGGCCAGCCGAGACGTCCGATGGCACTACTAGGGCCAGATCCCTGAGTGCTGCCGGGAAACGAGACAGGGGTTGGAATTGCCGCTGGGAGACTGGTAGGACCGCCAGCAGGCAGCCCAGGTCGATCTCGAACGCTGCCAATTTGGCGAAATCCAAGCCAAACCGCTCTTTGACGGTTGGGTGTACCTCTCCCACAAAGCCCAGACTCGTGTCGCCCGATTTGATCACGGCGCAGCGGCCGGGGTGGAAGGTGGGGTGGGCTACGGGTTCAAATTTCGCATCCAACCCTAACCGGGTAAGGACCAATTCTAAAACACCTTTCGCATCGTAGAAGTCCAATCGCCCGTCATCGCCACCATCATCAGTCAACCAGGACGTTTCATGGCGGCGGCCGGCCAACAACCCGGCAACCATCTCGACTTCATTGGGCAGATCGTTATCCCGGGGCTGAAAGGCACGTCCAGCTTCGAACAAACGAAACGAGCCGACGCCGTGGCCTTGGTTGGCCGCCAGAGTGGCCATCAGGCTGGCCAGCAATGTGGGGCGCAGGTACAGGTGTGAGGCGCTCATAGGATTGGCCACGGCCATCGGTGGATGCTGAGCATCCAGTAGCTGAATCTGCTCCAGATCCTGGAGGGTCACCAACGGGTAGTTGATTACCTCTTGCATCTCGCTGGAGGCCAACAGATCTTTGACTCGGTCCCTCAGTACCAGTTCCGGGGCGGCAGTCTGGTACGGAATAGCGGTGGAGAGAGCGACGGTGGGGACGGCATCATACCCGACTATACGCACCACCTCCTCCACCAAGTCCTCTTCTAACGCGATATCGGCCCGCCAATATGGCACCGAGACCGTGACACCGTCGTCACCCTCGGGTGAATATTCGAACCCTAGTGTTTCTAACACCCTCTTTGCCGTAGCCAGCTCGACATCCATTCCCAACAATTGGCGCAAACGTCGGGTGGTCAGTGTCACCGTAGTGGGTGGAACATCCGCCCCCGGGAAAACATCGACGATTCCGGGCGCAACTTCACCACCAGCAACCTCTTGTATCAGACCCGTGGCCCTACGTAGCGCGATGGGCGCTAGGTCCGGACGTAGTCCCTTCTCGAAGCGCAGGGTGGCTTCTGTGCGTAGATCCATTTTCTGGGCGGTCTCCCGGTTATTCAGGCCATCGAAAGTCGCCGACTCCAGTAGAACGGTAATGGTGCTCTCACCTATTTCGCTATTGGCCCCACCGATAACCCCTCCGATACCAATGGGATAATCGGCATCGGCGATTACCAGATTGTCGCGATCCAGCTTTCGATCCACGCCGTCCAAAGTCTTCAACACTTCGCCCGCTTTGGCCCGCCGGACGACAACGGTGGCATCTTTAACCAAGTCGAAGTCGAATGCATGCAGGGGTTGGTTGTACTCCAACATGACGAAGTTGGTGACGTCCACCACGTTGTTGATGGGACGCAGTCCAGCCGCCATCAGCCGATCTTGGAGCCATTTAGGTGAAGGGCCTATTTTTACACCTTGGACCAAACTGGCAGTATACCTCTGGCAGAGATCAGGGGCGGCGATGGAGATGTTGACCCGTTCGGAAATTGGAGTGCCTGATTCATAGTAGGCGACCTCAGGCTCCACAACGGCCCCGCCGGTAAGGGCAGCGACCTCCCGGGCCACCCCCAGCATGGACAGGCAGTCCAGGCGGTTTGGAGTGAGCTCGAGGTCCAGGATGGTGTCTCCCATGTAGTCGTCCAAGCACATGCCTAACGGCGCATCGTCGGGCAGGACAATGATGCCCGTGTGGTCGTCTCCCAATCCCAGCTCTAATTCGGAGCAGATCATACCATGAGATTCGACACCCCGGATCGTGGCTGCGGTTAACTCTTCGTGCTTCCCACTGTGCGTGTTATAGATATTGGCGCCCACCAGGGCAAAACAAACATTCTGCCCTATAGCCACGTTGGGCGCACCGCAAACTACTTCCATATCGTCGCCGCCGGTGGTAACGATACACAGCCTCAATCGATCGGCATTGGGGTGGGGATGGACGGCAGTCACGCGGCCCACGAAAACGTCGGTCCAACCACCGATCTCTATCACCTCACCGACCTCAGTACCGGCCATAGTCAACCGGTGGGCCAGAGCCTGAGGCGAGATGTCTATTTCAATGTATTGCCTAAGCCAACTGAGTGGAACTTTCATGAGCCGCCGTAAAAACTCCATTTTCCCTTGAAAGACAAGGTCGACAATTCCCTTCCCTCTCGATAGAGAAGGGAAAACTGAGGGTGAAGACCCCGACCCGCAATCCGACGAACCGACACTGACTTGCTCAGAACTGCCGCAAAAACCGAAGGTCGTTGGCATAAAAATGCCGGATGTCGTCTATACCGTATTTCAACATGGCGATGCGTTCGGGTCCCATGCCGAAGGCGAACCCAGTGTATTTTTGGGGGTCGTAGCCAACGCCGGCCAGCACCCTGGGGTGCACCATACCCGCACCCATTATCTCGATCCATCCGGTGTCTCGGCAGATACGGCATCCCTGCCCGTTGCCGTCGCAAGCGAAGCAGTCGATGGACATGTCGACGCCTGGCTCTACGAACGGGAAATAATCGCACCGGAAGCGCACCCGACGTTCTTCACCGAACATTTTGCGGGCGAACTCGTAAAGGGTGCCCTTGAGGTTGGCGAAGGTGATACCCTCGTCCACTGCCAGCCCTTCAACCTGATAGAAGTGCCACTCGTGAGTCGCGTCGGTGGCTTCGTACCGGTAGCATTTGCCGGGCACCACGACCCTGATGGGCGGCTGTCTCGTCTCCATAACCCGCGCCTGCATCGGCGAGGTGTGAGTACGCAGCAGCATCGGATGTTCGCCTGTCTGGCTTTGGTAATCAACCCAAAGGGTGTTCCACATGTCCCGAGCCGGGTGCCCTTTGGGGATGTTCAGCATCTCGAAATTGTAACGGTCCCACTCCACCTCTGGGCCCTCCACCACGGCGAACCCCATGCCGACTAACGCAGCGCAGATCTCGCGCACTATTTGGGTAGTGGGGTGCAGTCGGCCTCCTGCCAGAGGACGACCGGGCAGAGTGACATCAAAATCGGATCCTGCAGTAGAGTGAAGAAGGGCTGCATTCTTAATTTCATCGAT
>CAZYBD010000010.1:0-26856 GCA_964645515.1 uncultured Dehalococcoidia bacterium
CACACCGATTGCTATGGTCGCGTTGTTGTAGTTCACAACGGCATTGTGGAGAACTACCTTGAATTAAAACGGCGGCTGATGGAAAGTGGCCACGTTTTTGAATCCGAGACTGACACCGAAGTCCTGACCCATCTGGTGGAAGAGGGTATGGATCTGGGACTGGACTTCCAAGAGGCATTTCGTCGGATGAGTCGCATGGTCAAAGGCTCTCAGGCGATTACGGCAATGCGACCCAACAACGGCACCGAGATATGCGCGCTCCGTCTGGGCTACGCCGGCGGCATCGTGGTGGCCCATCATGATGGCCAGGCCATCGTCGGTAGTGATCTCCCGGCTCTCTTACCCATTTTGGAACGTGACTCCCAAGTAGGGCAAGTCGGGTTTTTGGAAACGGGCGAAATCGCCATCGTTAGCCGTGAGGGTGTCAAGTACCAGGACTTGGAAGGAAACCAGATCGAAAAGCAGTCTAGGGTGGTCTCTCAAGAAGAGGTGCTGGTGGACAAGGGCGGCCATCCCCACTTCATGCTCAAAGAGATCATGGAGCAGCCCCTTGCGGTCGCTGGAGCCCTCAGAGAACGGGTGAATTTCGATCATGGACGAGTAGAATTGCCTGATTTTCCTCTCTCTGACCAGGAAGTAGCGGAACTGGACCGGGTGGTTCTGGTAGGATGCGGCACCAGCCTCAACGCTGCCCAGGTGGGACGACACTTAATAGAGCGCTTGGGCGGACTGCCCGCTGAAGCCGAGAGCGCGTCTGAATTCCGCTACCGGGATCCACATATCGGGCCTAACACGCTAGTGGTTTCCATCGGGCAGTCTGGCGAGACCGCGGACACTATAGCAGCGATGCACTTGGCCCGCGACAAGCAGGCCAAGTTGGTAACCATCTGCAACACCGAAGGGAGTCAAGCCACCCGGGTCGCCAACGGGACCCTTTATATGAGAGCTGGCCTGGAAATAGGGGTTGCCAGCAGCAAGACATTCGTAGCGTCGCTCACGATCCTCAATTTGCTGGCCATCTATATCGGACAGGTCCGCGGTTCCTTGGATGAAGCGGCCAGCAGGGAATTGGTCGACGGACTGGCCCAATGTCCGCGACTGATCGGCGAAATGCTCTCTAACACTGGGGCGTATCGCCACTTGGCACAACAAATTTTTAAGTACAATAACTTCCTGTTTCTGGCCCGTGGCTTTAACGCCCCCATCGCGTTGGAAGGGGCGTTAAAGCTCAAAGAAGTTAGTTACATCCACGCGGAGGGTTATCCCGCAGGGGAAATGAAGCACGGTCCAATTGCTCTCATAGACCCCGGGATGTGTACCGTCGCACTTGCGCCCAAAGATTCCTTGTATGAAAAAGTCTCTAACAATGTGAAAGAGGTCAAGACCAGAGACGGGCACGTGGTGGCAGTGTTGACCCGGGGTGACAATGAGATGGCTTCTGAAGTGGACCATGCACTATTCATCCCGGACGCTCCGGAACATCTGATACCCATTTTGGCCACTATCCCGTTGCAGTTGTTGGCGTACTATATTGCGTTACTCCGCGGGTGTGACGTCGATCAACCCAGAAACCTAGCCAAATCCGTAACGGTGGAATAAATTCCTGTGCTAGTGGTTTATGAAAACTAAAGTTGTAGGTAGAAGGATTTGGTAGTACAACGCAAATCCTTCGAGGTTTAACAACTGATCCGCAGAACTGGAAGCGGCTTCAAAGAATGAAAGTAGATGTTTTTGCATCTCAACCACTCTCCTTTCTCGTTGGACAGGTTTACCCCATTCATTGACTCAGGTGTGGAATCTGAGCTAACGTTCGTGTTAGCCTGCAGCAGTGGCGTCCCGACCTGACTCCCATCTACATCTCGACTAATACGCTATTGCTTTGCTAAATTCTTTCCGAGTAACTGCTCCTGCCTCCGCCGCCAACCTGGGTCCAGGGTTTGACTGTCTGGGGTTGGCCCTAGACATCTGGAACACCATCGACATTGAGGTTTTGGAACGCAGAGTACCATTAGCGATCCAAGTCTCCGGCGAAGGCGCTGACGAGTTGGAGGTCGGGAAGGAAAATCTGGTCTACCGATCGATGGCGTTCCTTTTCAACGAGGCCGGGTCGAAAATACCCGCATTAAAGCTCAGTTCCCACAACAATATCCCGATGTCCCGAGGGTTGGGCAGTAGTTCGGCTGCCATTGCCACCGGCCTAGTCGCCGCTAATGAGTTGTGCGAGACCGAATTCACCGCCAACGACCTACTTGAAATGGCTACGACAATTGAAGGCCACCCCGATAATGTCGCTGCCTCGCTCTTGGGTGGTCTGCACCTTGTGGTAGCCGAAGATCAGCAAATTTTCCCTGTTTCAATCGGAGTCCCTCCTGAAATGCGTGCGGTGCTATTCATCCCCGAGTGCAGGATTTCGACTGTGGCTTCCCGCGAGGTTGTTCCGAAGAAGGTATCAATGTCGGATGCAGTGCACAATATGAGCAGGACTGCCTTGTTGGTTGCTGGGTTCGCCACCAACCATCCGGAATATCTGGCCGTCGCCACTCAAGATCGGTTGCATCAGCCGTACCGCCAGCTCTTATTTCCAGCAATGAAGCTGCTATTCGAGACGGCGTTGAAAGCTGGTGCGCTGGGCGTGTTCCTTGCCGGCAGCGGCTCGACCGTGCTGGCCCTGACTCAAGGCCGGGAGATGACGGTCGCCTACGAGTTGGCGGAGACGGCTCGTCAGGCAGGAGTCGAAGGAAAGGTTAAGATAACCTGTCCCGTCTCGTTGGGTGCTCATGTCGTGGAGGCGACTTAGCCGGCCCAACTGGCTCGGCACGGCGGTTTCTTTACGTTCCTCGTCAAATTTGTTGATCACATTTGACCGGGGGTCAGGCCGTGTGATAATCGTACCCGGCGTCTGGGTTGTTCCTACTATGAATTCATCTGATTGAGAACATGGCACTGGTAATACAAAAATACGGCGGGTCCTCTGTGGGTGACGCCGATAAAATCTTGAACGTGGCCGGCCGGATCAACCGTGTCAAGGAAAGCGGTTCGGATGTTGTGGCTGTCGTATCTGCTATGGGAGCCACTACAGATGAGTTGATCAGTCTGGCCAATTCGGTGTCTCGGGAACCCGACCCGCGTGAAATGGACCTGCTGCTGTCCACGGGAGAACTGGTGTCGTGCACCTTGCTCACCATGGCCCTTAGAGATTTAGGGCACGAGGCCATCAGCCTCACCGGCCCACAGGCCGGGATCCTAACCGACACAAGCTACGGCCGCGCCCGTATCCATCGAGTCGAAGCCGCGCGCGTCCGAAATGAACTGGAGAAAGGCAGGACCGTTGTGGTGGCAGGGTTCCAAGGGATAACTGAAGGACAAGATGTGACAACTCTGGGCCGGGGCGGGTCCGATACCACGGCAGTGGCTTTGGCAGCGGCACTTAGTGCCGACCGATGCGAGATCTATACGGACGTGGACGGGATTTACACTGCCGATCCCCGAGTGGTACCGGAGGCCCGAAAGTTGGAAAAGATTGGCTTTGATGAGATGCTGGAATTGGCCAACTCCGGGGCCAAAATGAACCCACGTTCCATCGAGCTTGGCGCGGTTTACCGGGTGCCAATCTACGTGGCGTCCAGCTTCAACGATTCGCCAGGTACCCTGATATACGGCGGTTGGAACGATGTTGTTGACGAGCAGGTTAACCCAAGGGGCGAGTCGAATCGCTCCTCAACCGCCCCGCCTGGGGAGCCAAGACCAATGGGGATATCTATGGAAGACAGAATAAAAGTAACCGGAATCGCATTGAATGCCAACGTGGCTAAAATAACGGTGAGGAGCGTCCCCGACCGACCTGGGGTAGCTGCCGCTCTCTTCGAGCCGCTGGCCCAAGCCTCCATCAGCGTTGATACCATTGTCCAGAACACCAGCGAAGACCGTACGACCGACATCAGCTTTACGGTGAACCGCAATGACCTGTCGGCGGCCCTCAAAAAGGTCAAGGAGTTAACGGCAAAGCTGGGCACCGCTGGAGTAGCCAGCGACGACAGCCTAGCTTCCGTGAGCATAGTGGGTTCAGGGATGCAGAACAGCCCAGGCTACGCGTCTCGAATGTTTAGAGTGCTGGCGAACGGCAGCGTAAACATTGATATGATCACTACTTCTGAAATTCGTATTTCATGCATTATTAAGGAAGAAGAAGCTCAAAAAGCGGTGCGGCTGCTCCATGAGGGCTTCGATTTGGACCAGGCATAGTTTGTGTTTGGGTCCAGTCCATTACTAAATCGGATTCGATTAATCTCTTCGCCTGTAAGGACCTAGCGACTAATCTTCTAGAAGGTGCAGTTTTTGACCCGTCCCTATCTATCCATCGTAATTCCTGCCTATAACGAGGAGGCGCGGATTCCCAGGACGCTGGAATTGGTGATCGGGTATCTCAGCCGCCAAATTTACGAATGGGAGATTGTCGTGGCGGATGACGGCAGTTCCGACGGGACGGCCCAAGCGGTCGAAAATGAGGCCTCCAACAATGCTCGGGTCCGGTTGCTGTCACTGGACCATAGGGGCAAAGGGTGGGCGGTGAAGAACGGAATGGCGGCCGCGACAGGAACGTACCGGTTGTTGTGCGACGCTGACCTGGCGGTTCCGATCGAGCAGGTGGATCGGCTGCTGATACCACTGGCAAAAGACTGCGATATAGCTATTGGTTCCAGAGAGGCCCAGGGGGCGGTACGCTTCGGTGAACCAGTGCGGCGGCACCTAATGGGGCGCATCTACAATGAGTTGGTGCGGCGACTCACTGTACCTGCCTTGGAAGATACTCAGTGTGGCTTCAAATGCTTCAAGACCGGGTTCGCCAATCAACTGTTTGGGCTCCAGACAATGGACGGCTTCGCCTTCGATGTAGAAGTGCTATACATGGCATGGAAACAGGGTTTGTTGATAACCGAGACTGGGGTTGATTGGTACTACCAGAAAAATAGCAAAGTCCGAACCATTCGCGACTCCTCAATGATGACGTTGGACCTGTTGAAAATCAGGTGGCGTCACCGCAAAACGGCTCCTGTCCGGGGACCTGCAGACTCAAACATCAACTAGCAGTGTCTGGCACCTGTTTTCTCCCTAGGGGCGTAAACTCCACCTAACAGGCTGACCTCGGACGCGCCTAAAATACCCTCAATTTTGGATTTATGAACATTGATTGGGCTTGACCTTTTGCGCGTGCATGGTGTAACTAATAAATCTACCTAGGCAAGGGATGCTCTCGGTGGAACGTTCGTTAAAGCGGACAAATCTCGGCCTTCGGTCGTAGTTATAAGTCGTTTGGAGAAAGGATGGACTCGGATACAACGCAAACAGCTAACAGTATGAGGCTAAAGCGGGACTTGAGCCGTGAAGCTGTTAACCTCGCTCTCGAAGGAGGATGGGAACGGGCTACCGAAGTGAACAAAGCAATCTTGGAGTTGTTCACCGAGGACGTCGAGGCTATGAACCGCTTGGCCAAGGCCTTCATAGAAATGGGTCACTACACAGATGCCAAAGCTGTTCTGGACCGCGTCTGCGAGGTGGCGCCATACAACAACATCGCCAAGAAGAACCGGGCACGTTTGGAGCAGATGAGCGCCAGTCCCTCTGACGGCAAACAGATACGCAAACCCACCGGCGTCCCGCAATTGTTTATAGAGGAAAGCGGTAAGTCTAGTACTACAGTACTGCGCAACGTCCCTGACAAAAAGACGATCTCTCACGTTTCTCCGGGCGATCCGGTCACCCTTGAACAGGAAAACAACGCCTTGACCGTTTACTGCGGAGATGGTGGGCCCGTGGGGCAGATCGAACCCAAGACGGCTAAACGGCTCATTCAGCTAATCGAGGGCGGCAATACCTACGCGGCCGCCATTATCGGCATCAACGAGCAAGGGGTCTCGGTGATCATCCGGGAAACGTTCCGGCACAGGAGTCTGCAAAACGTCTGCTCGTTTCCAACCAAGAGCAAAGATGACGGTCGTGTCTACCTAAACGAGAGCGTGGTCCGCTTCATGCGGGACGAAGAGACCGACGAGGATGACGAGGAAGAAAACGTTATCGACGAAGAGGTGTTGGAAAGCGACTGGTCAGAGAACGAGTAGACGGTTCACCGTGCTTTGCGATGAACCAAGAATCTCTCCCTTCGTCCAAGGGAGAGATTCTTGCTTGTTGCGGTGGGCCGGCTGGGACGTGTCAATGAGGAGTGGCCTCGCTGAGAATGAAATGGGTATTGATAACCTAAGACTTCACCTATAGAATTATGCATTGTCGTTCAGTCTCGGTCCCCAAGAAACGACGCTAAACTCTCAAGTCAGAAGAGGAGGACAGGTGATTGACTGTATTAGGCTGTCATCTATTGCTGGAATTAAAGGACTGTAACCCGGCACTGCTCAACGATCTGAACTTCATACGTCGGGCGATGCTGACGACCGCTCAAGACGTAGGCGCCACAGTCGTCGGCGAGTCTTTCCACCACTTCACTCCACAGGGTGTCACCGGTATTCTTGCCATCGCGGAATCTCACATTTCGATACACACTTGGCCGGAGTATGGGTATGCTGCGGCTGATATCTTTTCTTGTGGCTCATCGTTCCGCCCTTGGGAGGCGGCCAAAAGGCTGGCAGACCTGCTAGAGTCTAAGGATGCGGACTTCAAGGAAGTCGAGCGGGGGTTCCTTACCGAGGCAGTAGTCAACTAAATCATGGAATTGACAGGTAAATGGTTTGTTGAAAGCGTCTTTCCGGACCTGGCCATCATGCTCCGGGTCCAAAAAGTTTTTTACTCTGGGGAGACTGACTACCAGAAAGTGGAAGTCTTAGAGTCAGACGTCTTTGGCCGTAGCCTGGTCCTAGACGGTAAGACTCAGTCCACTGAGAAGGACGAGTTCGTTTACCACGAATCTTTGGTGCATCCTGCCATGCTCTGCCATCCGTGCCCGAAGAGCGTTTTCATCGGCGGCGGGGGAGAAGGGGGCACATTGCGCGAGGTCTTGGCGCACAACACGGTGGAAAAAGTGACCATGTTGGATCTGGACCAAGAGGTGGTAGAACTGTGCCGTCGCTATTTACCGAACCATCACCGAGGCAGCTTTGACGACCCTAGGACCAGCTTGCTGCACCGAGATGCTAGGGCATTTTTGGAGGACCCTGGTGACGGTTTCGATGTTATTATTCTCGATCTGGTCGACCCTCTTGAGGGGGGGACGGCCTATCTGTTGTATACCGACGAATTCTACCGGATTGCCAAAAACAGGCTGAACCCCGGCGGCGTCCTTGTTACTCAGTCGGGACCGGCCGGTCTGCTTAGCTTCGACGAGTGCTTCACTACAATCTTTAACACGCTGAGGAACGTCTTTGCCCACACCGCGGCCGCGCAAGTTCATGTGCCAGCGTTCGAAACTCTCTGGGGATTCACACTCGCCTCCGATTCTCCACTATTGCAGATATCGGACGAGAGCATAGATCAACTGCTTTCCATCCGTGTCAAAAACGACCTAAATCATTACGATGCCGAGACTCATCGCGGTATGTTTGCATTGCCCAAGCATTTGCGAAACGGTCTCAAGTCCGAGACTCGCATAAACCGCGACGCCACTCCCGTCTTCATGGCCTGACCGACCTGTCTGCTCCCTCTACGCTGTTCACAGCCTTAACATGCCGCGCCGTCAAGTATCCGTGCTACTTCGCCCTAGTTTCGATTGAGCGGAAGAATATTGGCCCTCAGGCCGAATGTATCTCCAAGCAGTTCCAGTGGGCGATTGAGGTGCGGTCGGGAGATTTTGAGATCCGCGATCTTTCCCGCCGCAGCTACGATCAGAGTTGTGGCTAACGCAGAGTCGAGAAAATGCCAACTCATCGCCTCGGAACCGGTGGAACCTACTAGCCAGAGAACAGTCCAGATGGTGATGGTCAAGGGTTGTTAATCTTGCAGCGGGACCATGAATAGGACCGTTCTAGCCGATGACTCTATTTCCGGTTATTCCGACTTGGCAAGCTGAGGCAGGATGATTCGAACATGCTTTAGCGGGGCCCGAAATAGAGGAAGGTCACCAAGCGATAATAAACAGCTCCAAGTACGAAGCGTGTTCATTTCGCCCGTCGAGGTGTCGTTCCGGACTCTATCCAGCCAAACCCCTAAACCCCTCTACCGCGGCGTATCGAGAAACAACATGTCTACAATTGCTGGTTAACGCCGGTCCCTACGGCTGTAGCAGCACCCGGACGGTGCCGTCCACGTCTTTACGCTGGGTCAGCAGCTTGTGGCCTGCCTGCTCCGACCAGCCGATGACGTCGTATATGTTCAGGGCGTCGGCAAGGATGGCTTCCACGAACGACTGGTTGTCAAGTTCCATCTGACGGGATAGAGCAGCGATTACCCCGGCGCAACTCTTGCCGCGCCCGTCGATGATGATCCAGCCGCCGGTACCGTTGTTGACGACCGGTGCAACATCGTCGTGGACGCTGACCTCACCGCTCTTGCGCAGGTCCAACTGGCGCTTGAACTCCGCCACGGCTTCCCAGGCCACCGCCCGACCGCGGTCACCCGAAGAGCATACGGCGCCGCGCACTCCAACGATGTCGGGGTTGATGCGTTCCAGTTCATCCAAGTCATCTATCTTCAGGTGACCGGACAGTGCCGTGCTCATGCCCAACTGTTTACCCTGCAAGATGATGTCCCGTAGCACCGGCTCGGGCATGAAGTCAAACAAGTTGCGGCCGTCTTTAGTCAAGGTATCTATCAGGAAACCGTCGCATTCACCGTCCTTGGCAAGCTGCACCATGCAATGGGGGTCCAGTCCGTCCTCGTATAGCTCGTTGTCGGCGAACACTGAGCCGATTAGCTTGGTGTTGAAGCCCTCCAACGCCCTCCGCGACTCGCGCAGCACGGCCACTGCGTCGTCGTACGAGCCACGCTGGAAGCCGACCTTGACCGACGTTGCGTCCAATTGGGCAGCGGCGTAGGCCGCCATGGCTACGGTGCCGGCCTGGTTAGGCACAACACCCAAGGTTACGCTGACGTGCTTTTCCACCGGGATGGTGCCCCGCACCTGCCGTACCGTGGAAGGATGTCCTGAACCCACCAGGGCCTCTTGGAGGTTTTTGACATCGACTACGTCGGCCCCGCCCTGTTCGGCCTCTAGCGCCTCTTCTAAGTTTTGGACGCTGACCATCAGCAACATGCCCGACGCGAAGTTATTGTTACCGTCTAGCCAGGATGTCCGGGAAGCCGTGGGGGCGGCCGGCGCTGGAACCCGCGGCTTAAGTGGTTCCAACTCCTCGCGGAGTTCTGACTTTTCCACCGGAGAGAGGTCGGCTAACGGCAGTCGTGTTGGGCCGGCTGCCATGCCCATCAACTCGGCCCAATGCTTGACCAGCGGCACTGGAAGCGCCCCGTTGTACTTGGTGACCGTGCGGGTCCACCAGGTGTCTGACAACTCTTTCAAGCGCCGCAGGTGGGTCTCGTAGAATTGTTCGTCCAAGTCGCCTTTGGTGGCTCGGTCTATGAACTGGACGTAGTTATTGGCGCCAGGTATGTCGAAACGCCAATCCGAGGTATTGGCAAACATTACCTGCTGTTGTATGCCCAGCTCCTGAGCTTTGAAGAAGATCCACTCGTCGGGGGTGCTGATGACCGCCTCTTTCCCCAAGGTCAGGTGGGCTTCGATTGACAGTTGCTGGTTAAAGCTGGCCTCCTTGACTCCCACTACGTTGGGTATGCGGCAAAGGCGTTGCATCCCGTAGGTGCTCATTACTATTCCGAACTGTGGAGAGTTGTAGAACATAATGGCCAGATCGGTGTTAGCGGCTAATAGCCGAACGTATTCGACCACCTGGTCCTCGGTCTTGGCAACCATGTAGGGCGGGGCCACGATGAGCAGGTCGAACCCTTTGCCTTGGGCGTGCTGAGCTAACGATAGCATCTCGGAGGCGGAGGTGTCGGTAACATGGGCGCCGATAGGCCAGCTACCTGCGGCCTCCTCGGCCACCGTGTCCATCACCTGGATCCTTTCTGCGTGGGTCAGGCTCCAGAACTCACCCATTCCCCAGGTGCAACCGCCCCCGGTGCTCCCCAGGCTTCGCACATGCCTTATATTGCGTTTGACCCCCTCCTGGTCGATGCGGTCGTCGGGTGTGAACGGGGTAATTAACGTAGTCCATTGGCCCTTGAGAGTTTCCCAAGCCCACTCCTGGGCCTCGTGCTTCTTGTAATCAGTCATATCCGCCGCCCTCTTTTCGAACTAAATGGTTGATTGCTGTATGGATTACTCGTCGTCCTCGTACTGGCCTTTGAGGGAATCCACGACCGCCGGATCCGCTAGGGTCGTGGTATCGCCCAACGCACGCCCTTCCGCTACGTCTCGCAGGAGGCGCCGCATGATCTTGCCGCTACGGGTTTTGGGCAACTCGGCTGCAAAATAGATGTCGTCGGGCCTGGCCATGGGGCCGATCTTCCCGGCCACATGGGCCTTGAGCTCGGTTATCACCTCATCGGACATGGTGACTTGATCTTTTAGAGTGACGAAGGCCACTATGGCCTGTCCTTTGACTTCATGGTCTTTACCGATGCAAGCAGCCTCGGCCACTTTCAGGTTGTCTACTAACGCGCTCTCAACTTCCATGGTACCGATGCGGTGGCCCGAAACGTTGATCACGTCGTCCACCCTACCCAAGAGCCAGAAATAGCTTTCCTCGTCCAGCTTGGCTCCATCAGCGGTGAAATAAGTCCCTGGATAGCGGGACCAGTAGGTCTCCTTGAACCGTTCGGGGTCGCCGTAAATGTTGCGCAGCATCGACGGCCACGGCTTCTTGATGGTGAGGTAGCCTCCGCCTCCAGGTCCTACCGGATTACCGGCTTCGTCCAAGATTTCTGCGCTGATGCCCGGAAAAGCTTTGGTCGCCGAACCAGGTTTGAGAGTGGTGAGGCCCGGCAATGGCGCAATCATGATACTGCCCGTCTCAGTCTGCCACCAGGTGTCTACCACGGGACAATTCCCCAGCCCGATGTTTTTCCAGTACCAGACCCAGGCTTCCGGGTTAATGGGCTCACCCACTGTCCCCAGCAGACGCAGAGAGGACAGGTCGTGTTTCTGAGGGTAGCCCTCTCCCCATCGCATGAAGGTGCGTATGGCGGTGGGAGCGGTATAAAGAATGGAAACGCCATACTTGGCGATGATGGCCCAAAACCGGTCTCTGTCCGGATAGTCGGGAGAGCCTTCGTACATTACAGAGGTCGTGCCGTTGGCCAACGGCCCGTAGACAATGTAGCTATGGCCTGTCACCCAGCCGATGTCAGCGGTGCACCAATAAGTGTCTTCTTCTTTCAAGTCGATGATCCATTTGGTAGTGGCGTAAGTGCCCAACAAATAGCCGCCGGTAGTATGGACAATGCCCTTGGGCTTACCGGTGGTGCCGCTGGTGTACAGGAGGTAGAGCATGTCCTCGCTGTCCATCTGCTCTGGCTCGCAGGTCTGGGGCTGACCCTCCACTAGGTCGTGCCACCAGATGTCCCGGCCTTCGACCATGCTGTCGTCTGCGCTGCCGGTGCGTCGGAGAACCACCACGGTCTCGATGCTGTAGGTGCCGTCCAACGAATCGTCGGAGTTCTGCTTTAGCGGGACGATACCACCCCGGCGGTAGCCACCGTCGGCAGTTATCAAGATTTTGGACTGAGAGTCGTTAATCCGGTCCCTCAAGGACTCGGGGCTGAACCCACCGAACACGACGCTGTGGGGGGCACCAATACGGGCGCAAGCCAGCATGGCAATGGGTAACTCGGGGGTCATGGGCAGGTAGATAGTGACCCGGTCTCCCTTTTCCACTCCCTGACTTTTCAGGCCGTTAGCGAAGCGGCAGACCTCGCGGTAGAGGTCCCAATACGTGTAGACTTTCGAGTCGCCGGGCTCCCCTTCCCAGATTATGGCGGCCTTGTTTCGGCGGCTGGAAGTCAGGTGCCGGTCGAGGCAGTTGTAGGAGACGTTAAGCTTGCCTCCCACGAACCACTTGGCGAAAGGGGGATCCCACTCCAAGACCTTGTCCCATTTCTTAAACCAGTCCAGTTCCTCGGCAAACTTGGCCCAGAAGGCTTCTGGGTTCTCGGTTGCAGTCTCGTAGATCTTGGGATCGTTGACGTTGGCTTGTTTGACGAATTCGGTAGGAGGGGGGAATGTTCGGTCCTCTTGAAGCAGGGCGTCGATAGTTCCGGTGCTTCCCGAGTTTTCAACCACTTGCTTTACTCCTTAGGCGCGGACTAGCCATATTTCCCGGGAAATGCTGATAGACTTCAGGCTAGTTTAACATCGGATTTTTAACATATAGGAGCTTGCATTGCAACGAGAGCCATTGGTCTGACCGGCGCTACCCTTCCAGTAATGGCGTAGAATTCCTGGCTATGCCGCGACCCACAATGCACCGTGCCACCCTTGGATTTATACCTGAAAATGAACGTCCCTGAAGGCAACTCAGTCGTAGCCGCTGACAAGGTGTCTTGGGCCCGAGTCATAGTGGCGGTTGCCGCTGGGCTGGGGATGTTCTTGGCCATGATGGACATTGCGGTCAATGTGGCCCTGCCGTCTATGGCCGAGGACTTGGACGCCGATCTGCAGACCGTCCAGTGGGTAATTGTGGTGTTCGTTGCCACCAGAGCTGGACTGGTAATGTGCGCCGGCAGTTTCGGAGACTACTTTGGGTTGCGGCCGGTTTACCTTTGGGGCGCCGGGGCGTACCTGGTGGCCATGTTCTGCATCGCCTTCTCTCCGGATCTCTCCTCGGTGGTCGGGTTCAGGGTGTTACAAGGGATTGGTACTGGTTGTCTCTACGCCGTTTCGCCTGCCATTGCCGCGAGCGTGTTCCCCAGCGACCGCAGAGGCCTGGGGATGGGTTTCACCGCTGGGAGCCAGGCGTTGGGTATGATAGCGGGTTCTTTTGGCGCAGGACTTCTGGTGGCCTGGTCGGGTTGGGAATGGGTATTCTTGGGGCGTGTCCCGTTCGTCGCGCTAGCCTTAGTTTTAGCCTACATGTTCATGAACCGGGGAAATCCGAACCGGGCCACCGGCCTATCGTTCGTCATAGTGGGTGCCGTTGCATTGGTTGCTGGTCTGATCTGTTTGGTTATCGGACTTAGGTTGGGGCGCTCCGTCGGCTGGGACTCGGTCCCAGTTCTCGCACTGTTGCCCCTAGCATCCCTTCTGGTGGTTGCGTTCTGGCGCATAGAGCGCTTCGCTCCTTGGCCAGTTCTGCCACTGCACCTGCTGCGGGTGAATGGATTTATCGCCTCCACCGTCAGCATGTTCCTGGTCCATTTCGGAGTATTCGGTATCTGGTTTATATTCCCGTTCTACGTGGTCGACAGTCTGGGCCAAGGGCCGGTCGTCCTAGGTGCTCTGCTGGCCACTATGGCCTTTTTATATTCGGGGTTTTCTGGGGCAGGGGGGTGGCTCAATGACCGCATAGGGTCAACCCCTGTGGGAGTGGGCGGACTGATGGTTATGGTTGCCGGACTTGCCTATATGGCCTTCTTGGACGCCGGTTCGCCTGTCGGGCAAGTGGCGTTCCGGATTGCGATCGTCGGCGGTGGCTTGGGACTGTTTCAGGCGTCGGCCTATGCGCTAATGATGAGGAGCGTACCTCAGGAGCGGTTTGGTACTGCCGGGGCCGCGCTTTCTTTGGCTCAGGCTTTCGGTTCGGTGCTGGCAGTAGTGGTGCTTGGGGGTATTTTCGCCTGGCGTGGCGACCACCATATGGCTGAGGCCGTGGGGCTGGTGAATGCTGAGGGGATAGCTTTTGTCAACTCGTTCCGGGAGGTGTTCCTCGTGGGTGCCACGGTTGGGCTAATGGGCGCGGCGGCGCTCTTATTAGGGGGCCAGATTAGTAGGAAGGTAAAATAGAAAAACCTACGCGGACTCTACGTTCAACTAGGCGCCGGTGGCCGAGACTCTCCGGCCGGTTGGGGGCCAGACCTTGCCAGAAGCTTCTTGACCCGGCTGCGACGCCCTTGTTACACTGCCTCAGTGCGGGCGGTTAGCTCAGTTGGTTAGAGTACTTGCTCGACACGCAAGAGGTCAGTGGTTCGAGTCCACTACCGCCCACCACTCCGCTACAAACAGTAGACATGGTGGTCCGCCCATCGCTAACAGTTCAGATCTCGTCCGAAAGTAGGTGTCTGCCTAACTGTTTGTTTTTAGTGCCAACCCAATAAGGCAGACTAATAATAGAAAATATCCGAGTGTTGAAATGGACGCCGCCCAACTTGTAAAGTCAGCCCCCAATCCTAGGATCTCAAAGTTTTCCGCCGGAGATACGGTCAGGGTCAATTTCCGCATCCGTGAGGGAGAGCGAGAGAGAATCCAGGCGTTCCAGGGCGTCGTAATCCGGCTCCAGAACGGCACGGGTCCGGCGGCCAATTTTACTGTGCGGCGCATTTCCGGTGGTATTGGTATCGAGCGTATCTTTCCGCTACATTCTCCGCTGGTGGAATCGTTGGAAGTGACCCGGTACGGCTCGGTACGCAGGGCCAAGCTTTACTATCTGCGCGGGTTGCAGGGTCGCGCAGCCAGAATCAAGGAGCAAAACCCGCTCCAGCGCAGACGTGCCGCGGAAGCAGCCCAAGTGGCGGCAGAAGCGTTGGCCGCCCAAGAGGCAGCCGCCGAGGAAACCGAAGCCGTCGACGAAGCGTCGATTGATGATCTGGACAAACAACCTGTCGAAGAATCGGAAGATGCTGCGGTAGACGAGGTCGCTGACGGGGAATTCGTCATCGAGGAACCGGAAGAGGGCGCGGCTGACTTTCTAGATGACGGGGCCGCCCAAGAGCCGCCTGGTGATTCCGGCGAGGACTCGGTGGAATCGGAAGAGAAGTAGAAACACAGCGGCCCGCTTGATGCGGGCCGCTGTGTTTCTGGCAACAGCGTTGCCTCTGTTTGGCCTCTAAGACATGGCTACCCTTAGATATGCAGAAGTGGTGGTGGACGCGGCGGTAGGCCTAGATCGTACCTTCTCCTATGGTATCCCTGGCCACCTGTCGATTCAGCCTGGGCAACTGGTGTGGGTTCCATTTGGCCGCCAAACGCTACAGGGTATCGTGATATCCCTAGCGGCGGTGTCGCCGGTGACCGCCACTAGGGATATCTTGCAAGCGGTGGAACCAGCGCCATTGTTGGGACCGATCCAGTTGAAAATGGGACGCTGGCTCAGTCGCTATTACCGCTGCCCCTTGTTCGCAGCTCTTTCTCCGATGTTGCCTCCGGGATTTGAAGGCCGAGTCAGTTCCAGCTTGACCGTCGCCGCGGGAGCTGATACCAGTGGACTGGGGCCCGCCGTAACGGCTGCCATACGGGTTCTAATGAGCAAGCCCCATCTCCCCGAGAGAGATTTCCTGAAGCTCATGGGCCGGAACGGTAGTCGGGATCTAAACCGGTTGATCGGGGAGGGCGTGGTGCACCGTAGAGTGACAATGCCCAGACCTCGAGTTGCACCTCGGTACGAGACATTCTTGGTGCCCACGATGGCCGGAAACGGCGGACTCAGGGAAGCCCTCACGCAGCGGCAGAAAGACCTCCTTGCGGCTGTGGGTACATACTCGGAACTCTACCCAGCCCGGCTGGCCAACAAGGAATTTGGTAGCGGCGTCGCCAAAGCGTTGTTCGATAAAGGACTGATCGGCATGGAATGGCGCCGTGTGGGCGGCGGTCCCAATCCCCACCAGCAGACCCCCCGGCCTGATCTCACTCTGACGACCGAACAGGCCAGCGCTCTGGCCGAAATCGAAACGGCGTTGGAAAACCAGGCTTACGAGCCTCGGAGCTTTTTGTTGCACGGTGTCACCGGCAGCGGAAAGACCGAAGTCTATCTACGGGCTATCGATTACGCTGTGCGTAAGGGCCGCCGCGCTATCTTCCTGGTTCCGGAGATATCGTTGACCCCGCAGACACTGGAGCGGGTCAATGCCTGGTTTCCAGGGCGTGCCGCCTTGTTGCACAGCCGCCTTACCGCCAGACAGCAGTTCGACCAATGGTGGGACATCCTGGAAGGAAAGTACGACGTTATTATTGGCCCCCGAAGCGCGCTTTTTGCCCCGGTGGAAGATGTGGGTCTCATCGTCATCGACGAGGAGCACGAATGGACCTACAAGCAGGTGGAGACCCACCCGCTTTACCACGCTCGGACCGCCGCAATGGAACTGTCCCGCCTCACGGGAGCCTCAGTGGTCATGGGCAGCGCGACGCCGGATGTGGAGACCTATTACCAGGCCACCTGCGGGCGACACCGCTTGTTGGAATTGCCGCGCCGTGTCGGCCGTCCTTCATTCAACGGTACGGCAGGGGGTATGGCGTCGGTCCAGGTCTGCGACATGAGATTGGAGCTGCGGGAGGGTAACCGGGAGATATTCAGCCGTAAGCTGGCTGCTGGCCTGAGAGACTGTATAGCCCGCGGCCAGCAAGCAATTCTTTTCTTGAACCGCCGGGGCGCCGCGGCCATCGTCGAGTGCCGTGATTGCGGGCATGTAGTGACCTGCCGTCGCTGTTCCGTGGCGTTAACTTACCACCTGCCCCACGGAAGGTTACTGTGCCATCGGTGCAACCGCAGTAGCGCCATGCCTCGGTGCTGCCAGCAGTGCGGTAGTGAGCATATTCGGCAACTCGGGACTGGCACCCAAAAGGTGGTCGAAGAGGTGATGAAGCTTCTGCCTGGAGTGAGGACAGATCGCTTGGACGCCGATGCTACTCGGTCCGGCCAGAGTCTGGAACGAGTGATGCAGCGACTGACTAATGGGGAGACTCAGGTGTTGGTGGGCACCCAAATGGTGGCTAAAGGACTGGACGTTCCCAACGTTACTCTAGTGGGAGTAGTGCTGGCTGACATTGGTCTATTTTTGCCTGATTTCCGAGCCGGGGAAAGGATTTTTGGCCTAATGTGCCAGGTCGCCGGGAGGGCCGGCCGGGGGGCAAACCCAGGCCGGGTCTACGTTCAGACTTACAACCCAGACCACTACGCTGTCCAGGCAGCTGCAGCTCAAGACTACGCTGCTATATACGCCATGGAGATAGAGGCCCGGCGGGAGGTGGGCAATCCACCGTTCAACCAGATTGTGCATTTGGTGTACCAGAACGCGGATTCCCAGTATGGCCAGAGGCAGGCCGTCTCTGCTGGCCGCGAGTTGGTGCGCAGGGCCAACGCCCGCGGACTAAGCGAGGTAGAGGTGGTGGGGCCGGCCCCAGGCATGCCGGAACGGTTGCGCGGCCGCTTCCGCTGGCATCTCTTATTGCGGGGGCCGCGTCAGGATTTGACAGATATCCTGGAAGGTATGGACTTCCCTCCAGGTTGTACCGTGGACGTGGACCCCGTTCATGTCCTGTAGCCGGCTTTGCACTCTCCAAGCCTGCTGAATATAATAGGCGCATGTGATTATTCGTTGACCTGCGTCTAAAGGGGCTACCGGCGACAACGTACGCCGCGGGTATCTGCCCCGGTGGTGAGGTGATCCGCAGTGGCGGTATTGACAATCCGGACCGTACCCGACCCGATACTTTTCAAAAAAGCCAGAAAGGTGGCAAAGATTACTCCTCAGCACAGGAAACTGGCGGAGGACATGGTTGAGACCATGCATGAGTCCAGCGGTGTGGGCCTGGCGGCCAACCAGGTGGGCTCGCTGGAAAAAGTTGCTGTAATTCAAACGCCCGAAATGAAAGACGCAATGGTCTTAGTCAACCCTGAGATCGTCGAGCAAGAGGGAGAAAGGGAGGTTGAGGAGGGTTGCCTGAGTGTCCCGGGATGGCGCGGCATCGTCCGGCGTTCGGAGACTGTGCGGGCTCAGTATATGGGTCTGGATGGAAAGCGGACGAAAATATATGCTGAAGACCTATTGGCCCAGGCCTTGGAGCACGAAATCGACCATCTCAATGGGATCGTTTTCACCGACCACCTACTCAGCCACAGTCCGGAACACTTCTACAAGATCTTCGAACCTTCGGAGGGAGAGGATGAGGATAGAGGGGTGGACTCCCAAAATCGACACGATCATGAGTATGCCCATAATCCTGAATTCGCGGCTCTGCATCGCCGGCTCCATGGACACGCTGGTAATGGTTCCGCCGGTGGTCCTGAAAAAGAGACCGGGAGTGAAACCGAGGCGGCGACCGCCGGTCAGGACTCTTCCAATAGCGACTAGCTACTCAGCCTTTCGACTCTTTTCTTCGTACATCTGGGAATGACCGGAGTTGAGGGCGGCCCTGTCCGCCGAGACCCGCCGCGAACCTCTGATCGTACTAATCCTTCTGTGCGCTACGGGCCTACTGCATAGGAACTAATTCGTCGCTTAGGGCTAGTCTATGACCGACCAGAAGATGCCAAAAGATGATTAAGAAGCTAGCAGCCTTTTTTTCCAGCCAAGAATTGGACGTGTTTTTGGTGGGCGGCGCCGTCCGGCATTGGTTGTCATCCAAGCCGTTGGACAGTGACATAGATTTGGCGGTATCCGGTGATCCTGTACTAATAGCTGACGCTTTGGCTTCGGCATTGGGAGGGACGGTCGTGCCGCTGAGCCCGGTCAGAGGGATGGTCAGAGTTGCGGTGCCTCCCGCCGACAAAACCCAGAACCCGGAGGGCACGGCTCACGCGTGGAGCATCGACCTGGCTAGTTATTCTGGAAGCATCCAAGAGGATCTGGAACGCCGGGACTTTTCCATAAACGCCATGGGGGTGGCCCTAGAGTCTTGGGAAGACCGAGATAATCCCGAAGTACTGATTGATCCTTGCGGCGGACGCCAAGACCTCGTCCGAAAGAGCATCAGGGCCTTGACCCCCGGCATATTCGAGGCCGACCCCGGCCGTCTGCTGCGGGCCTTGCGTTTGTCTTCGCAGCTGGGTTTCCGGTTGGAGACGGACACGATCCGGTTGCTGGCTTCGGAGTCCCATCGGTTAGTCCAGGTCTCGCCCGACCGAGTACGAGAAGAGTTCTTACGGATATTGTCCTTGGACGGGGCGAAAGCACAACTGGAAGTGATGGACCGGCTAGGGCTTTTCCAGCACGTGATTCCCGAATTGCAGGCGGCCAAGGGAGTGGAGCAGCCCAGAATGCATTATTGGGACGTGTGGGGGCACACACTCCACGCCGTAGAAACGGCGGAGCTGGTTACTAAGGGGCACCAGAATTCGCCGGTATACACTTGTGTGCCGTGGACCCCGGAGAGTGAAGATTACTTCTCAGAAATCGTTACCGACGGCTATTCCCGGCGCACCGTTCTCAAGCTGGCGGCGCTGTTCCACGACGTTGCTAAGCCACAGACCAAGAGCTTGGACGAAACTGGTCGAACACGGTTCTTCGGTCACTCGGAACAAGGCGCGGAGATTGCGTCCGCTCGGCTGAAAGAGTTACGAGTCAGCTCTCGAGGCGTCAATATGGTCGCCAAAATGGTGGAGCAGCATTTGCGGCCTACCAACATGAAAGATGGCTCCGAATGGCCCACCAACCGGGCCATCTACCGGTATTTTAGGGACGTTGGGGATGTTGCTATCGATACCCTGTATCTGTGTCTTGCGGACTATTTAGCGGCAAAGGGTCCGGAGTTGTCGCATTCAGATTGGCTGAACCATGCTAGAATGGTGGCAAATATTCTCCACGTAGGCACGAATGAACCGGTTTCTCCGGCGAGTATTCGTTTGGTTACCGGCCACGATTTGATGACCCACCTCAATTTACAGCCCGGCCCCCATATTGGTTCCTTATTGCATGATATTGAGGAAGCTCGTGCGGCTGGGGAAATCGAAACTCAGGTCCAGGCTTTGGAGCTCGCGGCCAATGCGCTGCTACATCCAAGGAATTCCAGCTAACTAATGCGCGCACGCAGTATACGGATTTCGGTCGGAATCGTTCTTATCCTTGGCGTCGCATTGGCGGCCCTCGGATTCAAGACCATAGATATTCCTGTGTTGGGGGAGCGTGACGGCAGTGGCCCCTTGGGCTTGAAGTTAGGTCTTGACCTGCGCGGAGGCGGCCACCTTGTCTATCAGGCTGACACCGGCACCCGTTTCGATCTGACCTTTGCGGAACCTGTCGACTTCAATGAGTTGTCCACGGCGCTAAACGATCTCAGATTCGGCGCCGATGATCTAGCGTTGGATGGGCTGCAGATCATACCCAGGGATTTGCGTTTAACTCAACCCGAAGAAATGTCGGCCGATGAAGACGCCGAGTCTCCAGCGGTACCGTCAGGCGAAGAAGGTCATACTGCCGGCTCGGCAGACAATGATGGCGGGGCGGATATTGAGACTACGGAGGCCGCGGTGGTTGCGGTGACGCCGGTCGTTACTCGTGTGCAGGTCAGGACCTCGCTCTTCAACGACGACGATCCGCGGCGCACTCAGCTGAGGAGCACGCTGACTGATCAGTTTGGTGAGGTCAGTCTGTTTCAGATCAACGACATTGGAGAGCCCACCAGAGACCAGATGGAAGGGGTTCTCGACAACATTACTCGGCGGGTCAATCGGTTCGGCACGGAAGAGCCGATTATCCAGATCTTTGGCGACGACCGGATCATCGTTCAGTTGCCCGGAGCCAGCGGATCGGTCTCGGAGATCCGGTTCGTCGAGCCCGTAACCGAGAGCGAAGATTTGGCGGCGCTGCCGCTCCTGTTAGAAAGCGCCGGCTTTGAAGACTTCGTTATCGACGGAAGTAGCGACCAACGGACTTTCAGAGTGACATCGGACACTATTGGCAGAGCTGCCCAAAACGCGGCGTTGAATTCTTTGACAGACCAGATCGGTTCCATCGAGTCGTTCGAGGTTACCAGCGGTATTGACGAGGCCTAAGACTTGATCGGCCAGACTGCTAGTTTGGAGTTTAAAGAGCGAACCTGCCAGACAGAACTGTGTATGAATTTCACCGACACCGACCTAGACCTGAGCGGAGATGACCTCTCACGCGCCGAAGCAGGCACGGACCCGGTGGGTGTCGGCTGGGTTGTCAACATAGAGTTCAGGGGTCGAGGCACCGATATATTCTCGGACATGACCCGGCGCATCCAAGGCGTGGAGACCAAGCGTATAGCGGTGTTCATGGACGACGAAGAACTCGTCGCACCCGTTGCTCGCGCCTGGATACGTGACGGACGAACCCAGGTCAGCGGTAACTTCACCAGAGACGAGGCCCAGACCTTGGCCATCCAGTTGGAGTCCGGGCGTCTGCCGGTGCCGCTCAAACTGATCCAAGAAAGTGACGTAGACGCCTTGTTGGGTTCCGAGTCTCTGAGAAACAGCTTGCTGGCGGGGCTGGTGGGTCTGGGTCTTGTGTTAGTGTTCATGGTGGTCTACTACCGGATGGCGGGAGTGGTGGCTGGGGCCGCGTTGGTGTTCTATGCTGTCGTGGCCTTGTCTATATTCAAGCTTCTTCCCATTACGCTGGAACTGGCCCATATTGGTGGGTTCATCCTGTCCGTAGGCATGGCAGTGGACGCCAACGTATTGATCTTCGAGCGCATGAAAGAAGAGGTTCGTGTCGGCCGCACCTTGGCGTCATCCATGGAAGTAGGCTTTGGCCGTGCTTGGCCAGCCATCAGAGATAGTAACTTTTCCACGATTATCACTTGTCTGGTGCTTCTGTGGTTCGGTGACCGCCTGGGTGGCGGACTGGTCACCGGGGTAGCCATTAGCTTGTTGATAGGCGTATTGGTCAGCATGTTCACTGCGGTGGTTGTCAGCAGGAACCTATTGCAATTACTGGCCTTCGTAGGACTAGGCCATCGGATTAACCTGTTCACTCCTGAACCAGTCCAGCGGGCAGTTGAAAATACCGGGGGTGCCAGATAGTGCTGGACGTTGTCGGCAAAAGAGCCTGGTACTTCCTCTTTTCAGCGTTAATTATTATTCCCGGATTTCTCTCCATGTTGCTCCCCCCTGGCTGGATATCGTTGGAGTCGGGCTTGAGGCCCGGCATCGACTTTACCAGCGGCTCGGTCTTGAACGTATCGTTCAATACGCCGGAAGATGGTGACCGAGTCACGGAAGAGGACATCCAGGACCGCATGAGCGAACTGGGACACCCCGAGGCTCTGATCCAGAAAATCGGCGGGTCAACTTTTTTCATCCGCACAGAGGTGCTTGATGAAGCGGTGGGAGATGGGTTATCCGAGCGAGAAGTCATTGAAAGGGACTTAGAACGATTTTTGGGGCTACAGCGCGACCGGGTGGAATTCGATTCGGTGTCCCCCATCGTGGCCCAAGAAACCGTGCGCACCGCCTTCTATGCTTTGGCAGCGGCGGCCGTCTTCATATTGCTTTACGTTTGGTATGCCTTTCGCCGCGTTCCAAAAGCCCACCGCTACGGTGTAAGCGCTGTGTTTGCGCTTGTGCACGACCTGTTCATCGTTCTCGGCGTATTTTCGATATTGGGTCGAGCCATCGATCTGGAAGTGAACTCCATGTTCATAGTGGGTCTCTTGATCGTGGCTGGTTATAGTGTTAACGACACCATTGTGGTGTTCGATCGGATCCGAGAAAACGTGTCGCGCCACCCTGACCGGGACCTGGGTTCCATGGTAAACCTTAGCATCATGGAGAGCATGGGCCGTTCACTCAATACCAGCTTGACCACTCTATTCGTCCTAGTGGCCATGTTGCTCATTGGTGGCACCAGCATCCGTGAATTGCTCTTGGTGCTGGCTATCGGAGCCGTTGCCGGGACTTACAGCTCCATCTTCATTGCCGCCCAGTTCCTTGTCATGTGGGACCGAGGAGAAATAGGCCGGTTCTTCCGGCGTGGACGAGCGGTTGCGGCCACCACCATGGTCAACCTCTTCGGGCGTTAGCTGGACAATACCAAAGAGAGCACAGACGACGCGGAGGATTTCCGGTATTGGCGTTCTGCCACGTCTTGGCATTTCCATATAATCGGCTAATCCTACCTGATAACCCCTATGCACATTGTGCTCTTTGCGGCGAATTACCCCGGAGGTAAGCGATGAAGATAGGCGCACACGTTTCAACGGCCGGCGGGATTAGCAAAGCACCGGGCCGGGCACAAGAAATAGGTTGCGAGGCCATTCAGATCTTCGGATCCTCGCCGCAGGGTTGGGGTTTCAAGGCTGTTCCTGAAGAAGAGATCGAGTTCTTCAAGCAGAATGCCGCCGCTGCTGGCATCGGAGCCATCTTCCTGCATGCCATCTATCTGATAATCCTGGGCCCGCCCAACCAGGCCAATCTCCCAAAAGGGATCGATTCACTGGTCAAATACATGACTCTGGCCTCTGACATCGGGGCTACAGGGGTAATCGTACACCCCGGCAGTCACGGTGGTGCTGGCTACGAATCGGTGTTGCCCCAAACGGTGGAGGTGCTGAAGACGGTTCTAGACTGGGCTCCCGACGGCCCTTATCTGGCGATGGAAAACATGGCCGGGACGGGTCAGCACATTGGCGCTCGTTTTGAAAAACTCGGCGGCCTTATGGAGGCCGTAGCCCAACCCAGGCTCAAGATATGCCTCGATACCCAGCACTGCTTTGCTGCTGGGTATGACCTCGCCCCCGGCGCCGGGATGGAGGATTTGCTGGACCAACTCGAGTCCGGTCCTGGCCGCGCCAACGTCGTTGCTATCCACGCCAATGACTCTAAACGCCCCTGCGGCTCCGGCGTAGACCGCCACGACAACGTTGGTGACGGCTTCATAGGAGAGGATGGCTTCGCCGTATTCATGGGGCATCCGGCGTTCCGAGACATTCCGTTTCTACTGGAAGTCCCTGGTTTCGACGGCAACGGCCCCGACCTCCAGAACGTTGAGATTCTCAAACGAATCCGCGAACAGGCAGAAGTCGCTCCTTGATCCAAATGACCCTGCGGGAATTCGTTCGGTTGGTACGCCTGGCTTACGCCAAAGTGCCGGTGGAAATGCGCCGGTCTCTGGTAAATGTGGACGTGACGGTGGAGGAGTGGCCAAACCCTGAGGAAGTGGGCCCATCTGAGGGATATGCAACCCTCTATGGCCTTTTCAGCGGACAGCCGTTGGCAGAGAGAGAGGGCCTAGGCCCGATGATCCCTGACCGGATTGTCATCTATCGTCAGCCCATCCTCCGTAACTCCAAGACCCGGGTCGAGGCCGAACGTGAGATCAGGGTCACGCTCTGGCATGAGATCGGGCACTATCTGGGCATGACCGAAGAAGACCTGCACCGTTTGGGCTACGGTTAATGTCGGCATTGGAGTCCCGGGTCGGCTGGGTTTTTGGTACCGGGCTGGGGACTGGTCTGTTTCCGGTGGCCCCGGCGACCTTCGCCGCGTTGGCAGCCATTCTGATCTACGGCTTCGCACCACTCCCAGAGGACTCCTTTGGTTTCTACCTTCTTATCGGACTGGGCTTTTTCCTAGGCGTCTGGGCTACGGGCACTTTGCTGCAGCCCGATGACCTCGACCCCAGCCGAGCCGTGTGGGATGAGTTCATAGGCATGTGGGCGACCTGTTTGCTTTTGCCGAAAACCTTGCCTTGGCTGCTGGCCGCCTTTTTTGTGTTCCGGGTCCTAGACATAGTGAAGCCTTGGCCGATCCGCAAGTTTGAACGTTTCCCGAGCGGCTGGGGTATTATGGCCGACGACCTAGCAGCAGGCGTAATGGGAGCGACAGCACTGAATATAATCCACCGAGCGGCGTTTTAACCTGGTGTTTGGAGACTCCGGTGGCATGGGCTGCGACGTACGAGCTCCCTTTGCTTGCGGTGGTAAAGGATGCGCTGGCTGAACTAGGGCAGCGTTGCCCGCCAATTTGGGCTATGTTATACTCGACCGAGCGCCAATTAAGCTCATTGCAGCTACGAATCAGCCTAAGCAATGGAGCCTGATGGGGCAAAAACACCGAAATAGAAAGGCGGGTTTGAATGGTAGAGTCGCTAGAGCGACCAACTGGGGAAGAGACCACGGAAACGGCGGTGGCGGAACCGCAAGCTGCGGTGGCCTCGCCTCCCGAAGCTAGGCAGGCGCCCCAGCGCGAGCCCATAAACATGAAGGCGCTACTGGAGGCGGGTGTCCACTTCGGGCATCAGACGCGGCGGTGGAACCCCACCATGAAGCGTTATATCTTCACCCAACGTAACGGCATCCACATCATCGATCTTCAGCAGACGCTCGGGATGATTAACGATGCCTATAAAGACATGGTGGAGTTGGTGGCCGGTGGCGGTAAGGTCATGTTCGTCGGCACCAAGCGCCAAGCCCAAGAAGTCATACAGAGCGAAGCAGAGCGTTGCGGGATGTGGTATGTCAACCAGCGCTGGCTGGGTGGGACCCTTACCAACTTCCAGACCATCCGGACTCGTATCAACTACATGCTGGAGTTGCAGCAGAAGCGGGACCAAGGCTATTTCCGGCTGCTCCCCAAGAAGGAGGGTGTCAAGCTCCGCGACACACTGAACCGCCTTGAAAAGTATTTCACCGGCATGCGGGATATGACCGAGCTGCCCAAAGCGATGTTCATAATAGACATCGGTCGGGAGGACATTTGCGTGGCAGAGGCCCTGCGCCTGGGTATTCCCATATTCGCCATTGTTGATTCCGACTGCGACCCTAACAAAGTACAGCACATTATCCCGGGCAACGATGATGCGGTACGTTCCATACGGCTGGTCACCAACCGAATGGCCTCGGCTATTTTGGAGGGACTGGCGCAACGGGAAGCCGTGCTGCAGGCCGAGATGGAAGAAATGCAGGACATCGCCGCGGAGGTCTACGCCCTATCCGAGAGGGAGGACGCCGCTCTATCCGACGGAGCCGATCTAGATGAGGCTACCATCGTCGACATAGCTGCCAGTTTCGAGGCAGCGGCGGAAGGTGATGCCGAAGATAAGGGAGATGAGCCTGTGTCCTCGGTCATCTCGAGTCCTTCGGAAGTCCTGGAAAATATGATGGAAAACTTGCCGGAGATAAGTGATTTTGACGACGACGATGATGATGAGGCGTCGGAAGACTAACGCCCCAATCGTCCGTCTCATACTGCGACTTGCAAGGAGTGGCTAGTTGGTCAGCGTTGAACTGATCCGGGCCCTGAGAGACCAGACAGGGGCCGGCGTCATGGAATGTAAAGAGGCCCTGGAGGGGTCCAGGGGAGACCTGGAAAAGGCAGCGGAGACTCTCAGAGTCAAGGGGCTTGCGGATACCGCAAAGCGCGGGGGCCGGGCTACCAACGAGGGAGTCATAGCAAGTTACATCCACACCGGCGGCCGCGTGGGCGCCATTGTGGAATTGGGCTGCGAGACCGACTTTGTCGCCCGAACCGAGGAATTCGAACAACTAGCCCATGACATTGCCATGCAGGTGGCGGCCATGTCTCCTGCTTACTTAGACAAGCAAGACATCACGGATGGCGATGACCGACCACCGTCCCAGATCACTCTCCTGGACCAGCCTTTTATTAAGAACAATTCGTCTTCTGTGGGGGAAATGGTTCGGGAATTGGCGGCGAAAGTGGGAGAAAACGTCCGGGTGGTCCGCTTTAATCGGTTGGCAGTTGGCGAGTAAAATCGCCATTCAATATGCCCGACCCTATCACCTCTCATCCAACTCTCCAAGATGAGTCCCCCTATCGCCGCGTAATGCTCAAAATAAGTGGCGAATCCCTGAAGGGTGTCACCACTTACGGTATTGATGCCGGTGCTGTGAATTACCTGGCCGAGCAGATCGGCGATGCTTCCAAGTTGGGCGTGGAAATTGCTGTCGTTATGGGAGGGGGAAACATTTGGCGTGGAGAGTCGGCCGAACAACGCGGAATGGACCGCGCCACCGCCGACTACGCCGGGATGCTGGCCACCATGATTAACGCTTTGGCCCTACAGGATGCCTTGGAGCAACTCGGCATCGACACCCGGACCCAGAGC
>CAZYBD010000011.1:0-13338 GCA_964645515.1 uncultured Dehalococcoidia bacterium
AGCCCACACAGACGATTCCCAGCATCGACGCCGAGATCGTCCACTCTAGCACCTATCGCACTGAGGGCTCAGCCGGCCTGGAGTTGGCCAAGTACATCCAGAGCTTGGGCTACCGGGCCCAGGTGCACAGCCCCAACGACAATACCAGCCCCTACATCCCGATGTTCGTCGCCGCCGGCCTAGGTTCATTGGGCGCCTGCGGCTATCTGCTCACCCCACACGTAGGCTCTCGCTGCCGCCTGATGATCATCACCACCGACGCCAACGTAGCCCACGACGAGCCCGTCGACTACGGCATCCACGCGTTCTGTCAAGTATGTCAGGTCTGCGTGAACCGCTGCCCTGGCCGCGCTCTGATGCGTGACAAAGTGTGGTGGAGGGGCATCGAAAAGAACAAGTTGCATTTCAAGCGCTGCCGGCCCGTTATGGCCCGCTATTTGGGCTGCGGCGTCTGCATGAAAGTCTGCCCCATCCAGAAATACGGGATGGCCTCCGTTATGGAGCACTATGCTGAGACCGGTCAGGTGCTGGGCAAAGGAACTCACGACCTGGAAGGCTACGAGCTGGAGGGCAAGGGCTACTTCGGCCCTGGAGAGCTGCCGATGTTCGAGCGCGAGTTCTTCTCCTCTATGCCCCATGGGGACACCGAAGAGCACGCCTTCGACAGCTTCAAGCAAAAGGCGATGAGCGCTGGCGGCGTCATCAGCGACGAACTCTTGGAAGAGTTCCGCCAGGAGGTCCAGCGCGGACTAGCCCAGAGCCGCGACAACCTAGAAATGCTAGAAGAAGAAGACTACATCTAATAGCCCCTCGTAAGCGATAATAAAGGGCCGGCGAATTCGCCGGCCCTTTATTATTTGCCCGGCCTCAATTGCATCCCCGTCATTCCGACGCAGGCCGGACCCACAGGTCCGCCCAAACTGACGATGCGGCCAACACGTGAGCGGGAAGTCCCTTACCTCTTGAGAAGTATTATATCAAAACAAACATTCTGAGAATGTACAACGACTAGAAATCTGAGACGGGGATCCTTGGACGGAGACTCAACTCGCGAAACGAAACCCTTCGCCGTGCTCAGCGTGGCCTGCTTTTGAAACAAAGATCCCTTGAGAGGGAAATTCAGATTGAGGGTGTCTCGGCATCGGCACCATCACCGCTGCCGCCATCCCGATGGGGTCCTGACCGGTCCGCTCCAGTGAATTGCGTCCGAGACGGAACAATTAGGCGGGCGTTCTTAATAGAGGCCACTGATTTGTTAAGCGGGCCGGTTTATGGAAACGTGCCTGCAGTCCTCACAACTGCCCGTCGAAGGCCGGCGCTCCCGCCGAGGCCGGTTGGTCCTGTTTTAGGGCTTCCGCCAAGCGCTCAACTTCGGTTTCGTAAGCCTGAGTGTCGTGGTCCTGCCCTCGTAGGTCAAACACCACGTGCTCAGCCACCAAAGTCCTGGCCAGACGGCCGCCCGGCGTGATCAGACCATCGTCAGGGGAGACAAGAAACAAGACCCAACGGCCGGTGGACTGTTGGCGTTCTTTGGCCTGGGTGATGTCACCGAGAACGGCTTCAGTATCCAGTCCCGCAGTGGACCCCACCACAATCAGTTTACTGTAATACCTGACCCAGCGCTCCACTTCCTCTTGGTCGGACGTGCTGTGGCGGTCGACCAGCGGATTGCCTCTCAGTCGCACTGAAAACACCCAGCAGCGGACACCGCGATCCCGCAGATCGGAGTTCAATCTCTGGGCGAACTCATCGTCTTTATCGCTGCACGCGATAAAGCAGTCTCCCAAGACAGGTTGCGCTCCCGATACTATCCCTTGAAGTGCGGCTACGGTGGGCGGGAGGCCGGATTCGGTCAAAAACGGCAATGGGACCGCGCCGCCGGAGCGATAGACCGTGTCCAATCCGATGGTGCTGGGGGCGTCGTGGCGGACTTGCTCCAGGCCTTGGGCCAGTCGCAGATCACAGTCCTGAAAAACCGTATACCCCAAAGAACTGCCGGCGAACTGGGCACCACTAAAGTTGGCGTTCCAGAACTGGGTCTGGAAAAAATCGCTGTTTTTGCACAACGCGTTGGTCAAGTCGGTCCGGGCCAAGGTAGCGCCCTCAAAACTGGCCCCAGTCAGGTCCGCGTCAGTCAGATCCGAGTCGGTGAGAATAGCCCGCGAGAGGTTGGCCTTGACGAGCTTGGCGCCGCTGAGATTGGCGTCCGACAGCGTCGCTCGGTCCAAGTCGGCGTCGCTCAGGTCTGCGCCAGAGAGGTTCGCTCCACGCAGGTTGGCACCGTTCAACCGGGCACCGCTTAGGTTCGCCTCTTTCAGGTTGGCATGATACATATGGCATGGGTTCAGATGGCAGCCCGAAAGGTTGGCCCGCTGGAGCACCGCGCCCATCAAATCAGCGTTTCGCAGATCTGCGCCGCTGATATTAACCTGGGGCGCCCTAGCATGGCTCATGTAAGCAGCGTTTAAATCCAGGTTCTCGTTGGGGTTTTGCTCCCGCCAACGTGCTACCACGTCCCGACCGCGTTTCACTAGTTGGACGTGCTCCATGTTGGCCATAGTCACTACTCATACAAAGTTTGGTTTTCCGGGGTGCCAGCGCCGTTTAATGGGTGCTTTGCAAGGCAGCGCCGCAGGCTTACTTCCGCATGAGGATTTTAGCATATGGGCCACCCCCGGCTAAATAAAAGAAACCGGGATAGACGCATACTACACGATCACCTCAGAGAGCATAAAAGCTCCCCAGCCCGCCAGGCCGATTCCAGAGACCCGGCTTACGGTCCGAGCTCGAGGAAGCACCTTCTCTAATAGGACAAACACCGCCAACCCGGCGATCCAGACTAGGTTCATCACGCCGAGAACAAATAGCAACGCCATCAGCACCCAACAGCAACCCACACAGAAAGCGCCGAGCCGCAGGCCCATTATCAGTGCTCCTCCGATCCCCTCGCGCCAGTCGTTCATGAGAAAGGACATGGGGGAACGGCAATGGCTTAAGCAGGCGTATTTGAGCCGGCTCCACTGAAATAATCCGGCGGCCAAAAGAAGCCACCCACCCACCTTAGGACTGGTGACCTCTCCCATCATCATGTCCAATTGATCGTTCGCGTACAGCCCCCAGTTGACTAACGTGGCTACCATGGCGAAACCAAACCAGACAATAATGTAGCCGGATAGGAAAACGCTGGTCGGAACGAAAGGCCGCTGTTGCTCTCGCCGCCTCCGGTTGACGGTCGCGAAGACAAGGACCATCGGGGCGGCGGTTGGCACCATCATGGCGATCATCATGACGGCCCACATTAAGAACATGGAACCCCAATCGACGGTAGTCCACGAACCGGCGTTGGACACAGCCATGCTATTACCTATAGCCGTTGCCATATCCATACCGTCCCTGTCGTTCGCGAGGAAGCAAATATGCGTCCAGGCCAGCGCCACGACCAGCAGGATGCCAGCCACGACAACCGCCCGGTCTCGTCTGACAACCGTTTCTATAGTCGTAGATACTGTGGCCATCACTACCGACCCTGAAGACCGTCCCAGCCCCATTTCTTAGCTTGGGAGTTGGATTATGGTCCGGCGATTCGTTCCTTACCCGATTTTGATCTCTCTGTTGAAGGCAGATACCTAGAAGGCCAGACAGTCATGATCGAGTCCTAACAGATCGGAATAGGCGACGATAGTGTCTCCAGATCGACTAGAGCCAGAGGTCGTACGTTGGCTTAGAACCCGACCGAAGTTTCGCCGTGCGAAAATTATTGCGCTAGCCCTTCGGTCAACGCCTGCGACTCCATCAGGAGAATCATGGAAGGGGGTGTGAATTGGTCAAGTGGACCGCCATGTTGTGCTCCCAGCACGATGGTCTGTTTATGGCTCTTCAATCTTGAGATCAAGTCAGGGCCGGACATGATTGGTGTCTCCTGGTGCGAACTTTCACAGCCGTCCAGACCGAAGCCGGCTCTGGCCCATACATGATAGCAAACCGGACGTTCGGGGCCTCGAGCCGGCGGGCTCATTACTTGAATGGGGTTGTTGATTAAGGTACCATTTTGCCCACAGGACATCTGATAATGCCGTCTAAAAGAGACCTTCTTTCCGTAACTGATTTCACCTCTGACGAAACCCTCAGGATCATCAAAGCGGCCAGCCAGAGGAAAAGTAAACCTGTTGGGCAGCCGTTGGCGGGTAAGTCGGTGGCGCTGGTGTTCGAAAAGCCCTCCCTTCGCACCAGAGCCAGCTTTCAAATCGGCATCCAACAAATGGGCGGCTACTCGCTCTACCTGGGCCACCAAGAAGTGGGCATGGGTTCCCGAGAGCCGATATCCGACGTGGCAAAAGTGCTCTCCGGGTACGTCGATTGCATCGTGAGCCGTGTATTCCAGCACCAACATCTGGTGGAATTGGCAGAACATGCCACCGTACCGGTGGTTAACGCGCTCTCCGACTGGGAACACCCCTGCCAGACAATGGCCGACCTCCTAACCATATACGAACACAAGGGTGACCTCGATGGACTCACTCTGGCCTACATCGGTGACGGCAACAACGTGGCCCGCAGTCTTTGCCTGGCCCTACCCAGCGTGGGAATGAATTTCAAAATCGCCTCGCCGAAAGGTTTCAGTCTGGACGAAGAGTCGGTCCAGAAGGCCAGTCTCCGTTCCAACGGCAACAAAACAACCGTCAGCACCTTGGTTAGGCCTTCCGACGCAGTGGCAGATGCCGACATCGTTTACACTGACGTCTGGGCCAGCATGGGGCAAGAAGACGAGGCCCAAGCACGGATGAAAAAATTCCAGGGATACACCGTTGACCCCTTCCTTCTTTCTCAGGCGAGGCCGGGCGCCCTGTTCATGCACGATATGCCCGCCCACTACGGCGAAGAGGTTGCCCCGGGTATGCTGGACCATCCCCAATCGGTGGCGTTTCCTCAAGCTCACAACAGGTTGCACGCTCAGAAATCGGTGTTAGAGTTCCTCTTAGCGGGTCGCTAAAGCCCCTCCGTATCTGCCCAACGGGCACGCCATTCCGGCGCAGGCCGGAACCCAGGAACCGTCCAAGGTGAGGCCGAACAGGAAATCCCCCCACTCTCTATATGCGGAAGGAGGGATTGTTGCCACTGGGTCTCGGATAAGTCCTCGATCCAAATAGTTGAGCCGACAGAACCAAAATGCCCCTTCCGATAGTCGCAATCGTAGGCCGCCCTAATGTGGGTAAATCGTCGCTGTTCAACCGCATTGTTGGCTGGCGGCACGCCATTGTTTCCGAGGTTGCAGGAACCACCAGAGACCGGTTGATGGCCGATGCGCAGTGGGATGACCAACGGTTCATATTGTTGGACACAGGGGGACTTGAAACTAACCCTGAAGGCGCCATCAGTCAGAAGGTCCAAGAGCAGGCCGAAATGGCTACCACCGATGCCGACGTCATCATCCTAGTCACAGCCGTCGCCGCCGGGGTCATGCCGGTGGACCTGACCGCAGCCGACCGTCTGCGCACCACCGAGAAACCGGTGGTGTTGGCGGTAAACAAGGTAGATAACGACGCCCGGGAGTTCGGTGCGCCGGAGTTCTATCAATTGGGTATCGGCGACCCCATACCCATCAGCGCCTATCACAACTACGGCATCTACAACCTCATGGATCAGGTTTTAACGCACTTACCGCCAGCTCCAGCCAGTGATCGGTTCACCGAATACACCTTGGACGACGCCATCGAGGATGTCCCTCCTGAAGCTGAACTCAACCTGGCCATCGTGGGGCGAACCAACGTAGGTAAGTCGTTGCTTCTAAACAGCATACTAGGGCAGGAACGGTCCATTGTCAGTCAGGTTGCCGGTACCACCAGGGACGCATTGGACACCCAGTTCACATACCGAGGCCGCGAGATCGTGGCGGTGGATACGGCCGGGATGCGGCGTCCCGGACAGGTGAAAAAGGGTATAGAGAAATACAGCGTAATCCGCGCCGTCGGCGCGGTGGACCGCAGTGACATTACGCTCTTAGTCACGGATGCCTCAGAACTGGCTACCGCCCAAGACGCGCATATCGCCGGGCTGGCCTGGGAGTTGTGCCGAGGCACCATCGTCGTGGTCAACAAATGGGACCTGCTATCGGAAGAAGGAGTCTCCGCCAGGCAGCGAGCCGAGAACATGGTCCGTGAAAAGTTGCATTTCATGCCGTACGTGCCGATTTGCTTCACTTCTGCCCTTACCAAACAGGGAGTAGGAGCGCTGATGGACACGGCCCTTGACTTGTGGGACGAGCGGCGGCGCCTGGTTCCCGGCCGCGACCTTCAGTTCATGCTAGCCGACGCGTTGGCCGACCACCAGCCTCCGGTTGTTCGACGCCACCGGGGGCAACGCCTCCGAATCAATCGCATTAGGCAGGTTGGAGTAAATCCCCCGACCTTTCTTTTCACTGTAAACAACCCCCAGCTGATACACTTTACCTACCAGCGCTACCTGGAAAACAAGATCCGGGACAGCTTTGGCTTCAACCGTACCCACCTCAGGCTAGTCTTCAAACGCGAATGAGCAGATTCCCGCCAAGCCTGTTGATACAAACGTTTGCCGTACCGATGCTGGCCGCTGGGGTGGTACTGGCCTTCCTCACCATGGGAGAGCTGCCCGCAGAGGGCCAATGGGCAGTGGTATTGGCCCTATCCTACCTGCTGGGCTCCTTAGCCTGGGGGTACATCTTGCTGCGTTCGCGGATGGGGGTGGACATTCGGGACTACGGCAGCGGGCGTACCGGAATGTCCAATGTGCTGCGCACCGCCGGCGGGAAGTCGGCTGGCATCGTATTGGCTTTAGACATTGCCAAAGGTGTACTCGCGGTGATGCTGGCCAGGGAAGTTATCGGCACCGCCACTGCGGAAGTGACCGCCTCTCTGGTAGTGTTGGTGGGCCACAACTGGTCGGTATTTCTAGGCTTCAAAGGCGGCCGTGGGATCCTAACCGCCCTTGGGGGGCTCTCAATGATGACGCCGGTGCCCGCCATTCTGGCCACAGCGACTTTTCTCGCTACAGCGTTTCTCAGCCGCTACATCTCGTTAGGCTCGATTTTCGGTGTGATTATCGGGAGTTTCTCGGTAGTGGGTTTAACATTAGCGGGATGGTACTCGGAAACATATATACTTTACGCACTGTTGGCTGCCGTCATGATCATTTGGCAGCATCGGGACAACATCAAGCGCATCCGCCAAGGCAACGAACGCCGGCTTGGGCACCCGGCGTCCGCAGCCGAATAGACCCATGACCCCAATGGCGGAATGCCGCCACAATTGTCCAACTCGACCGCCCATCTATTGATATCGAACGATGACTGACAACGCCGTCATAGTAGGCACAACCACCTGGGGTACAACCCTGGCCGTGACGCTGGCAAACCGGGGCTTGCCGGTTACGTTGTTGGCCCGCACCGCGGCCGAGGCCGAGGTGTTGGAGTCTGAGCGTAAGAACAGTCGCTTCCTCCCTCAAACACCGTTTCCCGAATCCCTCCGAGTAACCGCCGACGCCCGAAAAGCGGTATCCTCAGCCGGCGTAGTCATCTTGGCGGTACCATCCGATCGGCTGCGCCAGAACGTCAAAGGCATCAAAGACTTCCTATCGGACGGTACGACGGTGGTCAGTGCCACCAAGGGACTGGAGTTGCCCTCAGCCAGCAGGATGAGCCAGGTGCTGGAAAACGAGCTGCCGCCGCAGCTCAGTTCCGGAGTCTGCACCCTTTCGGGCCCGAACCTGGCTAAGGAGATAGTCCAGGGAAAACCGGCTTCTACCGTGGTGGCCGGCAAGAACCTCGCCTCCACAAAACGGGCTCAAAACCTGCTCATGTCCAATCGATTTCGGGTGTACACCAGCAGCGACCTAGTGGGAGTGGAGTTGGCCGGGACGCTTAAAAACATAGTGGCGCTGGGTGCCGGTATCAGCGACGGACTGGAAGCCGGCGACAACGCTAAAGCGGCCTTCGTCACCCGCGGCCTGGCGGAGATAACCAGGCTGGGCGTCGCCGCCGGCGCGGAGCCCCTGACTTTCGCTGGGCTGGCCGGCCTGGGCGACCTGATAGCTACCTGCTCCAGCCGGTTCAGCCGCAACCGCTACGTAGGCCAAGAGTTAGCTCAAGGTCGTACCTGGAGCGAGATCCGGGAATTGATGGACAACGTGGCCGAAGGAGTGAACGCCACTGAGGCAGCGTTGAAGTTGGCCAAGGAATTTAACGTCGAGATGCCCATCGCCGAGACGACCTACCGGGTCCTGTACGAAGGTCTCTCACCCCGCGAGGCGGCCGTCGAGCTCATGGAACGACCCGCACGTTCCGAATGGTAACGGCTACCGCATCAGTCCTAGTTGAAGGTCCGGCGCCTTTTCCAACAGCCACGCCGCTGCCAGCCGCCGGTGGCAAGGCTCTCCCGCTGGTTCGAAGCAGAGCATTGTGACGTCTCCCAAAGCTGCAAGAACTTTTACCCAATCACGGAAGCCGCCCTCGCTTTCGTACGTTTCCTCCAGTTCTTCCCGGTACCGGAGGTCGAGTTCTCGGAAATCTATCTGATCGTCCTGGTATTCGGTTAGTAGCAGCCTAGAAGGATAAAGGTATGGCTGCTTCTCCCAGATGGTGCTCCTCCCTCTGGGATGCCCTCTCGATATCCGGTAACGAGTCCCTACCCAATGGGACGGCTGATAATAACTGGCGGTATATAACATGTCCTCTGAATTACCGGAAGGTCTAAGCCTATGCCTCGTCACAATCAGTCTGGTCCGGATTAGTCCGCCTGCGAGGAGGGGGGTTGCGGCGGCCCAGCGCCTGACGACTAACAAATATTACGGCCCCTACCAGAATCACGCTAATATAGGTTATGAACCGGTCCACCAGCACCAGGGCGGCCGCGGAACTGGCAGTCAGCTTGGACAGCCGCACAGCCAGTCCAGCCACCCCCGATTCCACTGCGCCCACCCCGCCTGGGGTGGGAACCAGCGATAACAGAGAGTTGGCCAGGGTCAAGAAGACAATCAACGGGAAACTCAAGTCGAACCCCAACGCCTGTACCACCAGATAAAGCCTGCCGACCTCAGCCATCCATCCAAGCAGGCCCCATAGCGTCGCCAACGGCAGGCGCTGAAAGCTGCCCATAGTACCTTGGTGGAAACTTTCATAACGGCGGGACAGCCAGTTGGGTAGTTTGCGGATAACCAGGTTCTTGGCCCAGACCATGGTCCCCAATAGGATCGCCAGACCAACGGCCAACGCCACCCCCAGCACCAACACAGTCCAGGTTACGTTGTCATCCCCCTCGACTAAAAACGGCACTACGATAAGGAGCAGGCCGACCACCAGTACGGTGTCCAACGCCCGTTCTGCCAGAATGGTGCCGATGGTACCGGAGAACGTGGCTTCTTGCTCATCTTGGTACAGGTACGCCCTGAAGGCGTCTCCCAAGCGCAGCCAACCGATGGAGTTGGCGAACCAGCCCAGCAACACCAACTGACTGCAGTAGAGCACGTTGGGAACCCTAGTACCAGGACGGGCAGTGTGTTGTAGCAGCATCCGCCAGCGGGCCCCGCGGAATAAGAAGGTGGTGTAGTGGACTAGAAAAGCAGCCGCTAACAGCCAAGGGTTGGCGCCGCGCATCTGGTCCCAGGTAGCGCCAAGGTCAACATCAAATCTGGTGATCAGAAAGACTAAGAATCCGCTGGCCATGGCCAGAGATACTAGGGCAGGAAGCGAGATTACCCTACGCTTAAGAGATTCCAGCCCTCTTTGGGGGTCTTGCTCCCCGGACATTACCGGGCCGGAACAGCAACCAAGAAAGACCCGGACATGGCTAACGCAACTCCCTCGGTAGAGTGAACGCTACGTCCTCTTCAACTCCACTCAACATCGTCACTTTGTCCGGGGCCAACGCTTCAATGACACTCTCCACCAGCACTTCCGGGGTGGAGGCTCCAGAGGTCACTCCCACTCGGTCCTTCCCATTCAGCCATGCAGGATCAATTTCTTCGGGGCCATTTATCAGGTAGGAGGGTACACCGTTGGCCTCAGCCACCTCCCGCAGCCTGTTGCAGTTAGAGCTATTCTGGGCGCCGATGACAAGGACCAAGTCCACGTCCGCCGCCATTTTGGTTACTGCTTCCTGGCGGTTGGTGGTAGCGTAGCAGATGTCGTTCCTGACCAGAGCCCCAGGAAACCGGTCCTGGATGGACTGGATCGCCCTTGCGGTGTCGCCCACCGAAAGAGTGGTTTGTGTGAGCACCGCTATCTCTTGGCTCGGGTCCCAATCAGGCAGTTCCGTGGATGAGGTGTCGTCGATGAGGGTCATGTCTATTTGTCCCATGGTCCCCCGGACTTCCTGGTGGCCACGGTGTCCGACCAACAGGACCTTCCTACCCTCGCGGTCATATTTCTTGGCCTCATTATGGACTCTGGTGACCAACGGGCATACAGCGTCGATAACCTTCAGGTTCCGTGCCTTGGCCCGCTCGAAGTCCTCGGGCGGGGAGCCATGTGCGGAAAATACGACCAATGAGCCTTCCGGCACCGCTTCCACGGTCTCCACTGTGATGGCACCTCGGCTCTCGAGGTCGTTCACCACATGGGGGTTGTGTACGATCTGATGCTTTACGTAGATCGGAGGGCCGAACTGCCGCAAACAAATATCGACTACATCGATGGCCCGTACGACCCCGGCGCAGAAGCCGCGGGGGGAACTGAGCAGAACCTCCAAGGCTTGCCCCTCCTGGCGGAAATCGTCATGGAAACTATTATCCGGCGCCGCATAACCAATAGATCAACTGCACCTAAGCCGGCGCCACGGCTATGATACCATAGCCACCCTGGAGGAGAGGAGACTGAGCAAGCTTAAGCATGTAGCATAACTGGACGCCGTAAACGGCTTCAATGCCAGCTAATAAAGACCGCTCCGCTGCCTTTTTCGCGCGTCTGGGCCTATGCTATAATTCCCACTGCCATCCAGACTGCCCTACGGAACCTGTGCCAGGCGGCCGAACACTCCTACGCCCCGGCCGCGGACTTGGCTTCCAACATTAATCAAGAAGGTCGCTCATGAACCCGATTCTCGATGAGTTGAAGGTCTTCAGCGGAAACGCCAACCGACAGTTGGCTGAATCGGTCTGTGAATACCTGGAAATGCCGTTGGGCCGGGCCGAAGTCTTCAAGTTTTCCAACGATAACTCCTTCGTACGGATTCAGGAGAACGTCCGTCAGAGAGATGTGTTCATCGTCCAACCGACCTGCTACCCGGTGAACGACAACCTAATGGAGCTGTTGATCATGATCGATGCCTGCAAGAGGGCATCGGCGGGCCGGGTCACAGCGGTAGTGCCTTACTACGGCTACGGACGCACGGACAAAAAAGACCAACCTCGGGTGCCCATTACCGGACGTTTGGTGGCTGACCTGTTGGAGGCGGCCGGAGCCGACCGGGTACTGACCGTCGACCTGCACGCCGGACAGATTCAGGGGTTCTTCAACATACCGGTGGACGAACTGACCACATTGCCCATAATGACGGAATATCTCCACACCAAAGAGATCAAGGACTTGGTCGTCGTGGCCGTGGACATCGGCATCACCAAGAAAGCCCGCGATGTGGCCGAACGGCTGGGCGCCCCGCTGGCCATAATCGAAAAACGTCGGAGCGGGAACAGCGAGCAGACCGAAACCATGAACGTTATTGGCGATGTTGCCGGAAAGGTCGCTCTGACCTTCGATGATGAAATAGACTCCGGCGGCACCATCATAAATGCCGCCAAAAGCCTCTCTGATCACGGAGTGAAAGAAGTCTTTTGCTGCGTTACCCATCCGGTGTTGTCTCGCGACGCCGCGGACCGGATGCTGACCAGCGCCTTCTCCGAGGTGGTGGTCACCGACACCATCCCACTCTCTCCGGAAAAGCGTCACGGCAAATTCACCGTCCTTTCGGTAGCCCCACTGCTGGGAGAAGCAATTTACCGCATTCACAAAGGACTCTCCGTCGGCGAGATGTTCGACTAGAGTTCCCTTCTTCACGCCTGTCCCAAAGCGTCCAGACACCCCCACTTCATTCGATCAACACCGGCAACCTGCTACGGCGATTAGCTTCAGGAGGTACGATTTCCTATGTACGATGTGCTTGTCAAAGGCGGAACCGTAATCGACCCTTCCCAAAGCATTCACGGCGTCAACGACGTCGCCATCGAAGACGGCAAGATCGCTCGGATCGCCCCCAACATCCCAGAGAACGAAGCTGAGCGGGTGGTGGAAGTGAAAAACAAGGTGGTTATCCCCGGCTTGATCGACCTGCACACACACATCTCCGCCGGGGTCAACGACAACGGCGTAGCTCCGGATCTCGGCGGGGTGAGCGCCGGAGTCACGACCATGGTTGACGCCGGCAGCTCAGTGTGCGATACGTTCGGAGGCTTTCCCCGGCACATTATTCCAAATACCGACACCGAGATTATCTGTTTCCTGCACATCTGCCGTACGGGGCTCGCGACCACTCCAGACATATTCAGCCCCTCCAGCATCGACCTAGACAAGACGGTTGAGGTCATCAACGACAACCGTGGCCTGATCTCAGGCGTGAAAGCCCGGATGGTCTCGCCGGCCCTGGAAATCATGGGCATGGAAATGCCGCGGATGGCCAAGCGGGCCGCTAAAGAGGCGGGGGTCAAACTGATGGTCCATATCGGCGACACCGAGAAGCGATACGACTCCAACGTTATCCGCGAATTGCTGCCCATCTTGGAAGCGGGCGACATCGTGACCCACTATTTCACAGCCAACCCCGGCGGCGTGCTAGACAGCGACGGCAAGCTGGTGCCCGAAGCCAAAGAAGCCAATGACCGGGGGGTCTGGTTGGATACCGCCCACGGCCGGATGAATTTCAGCTTCGCAGTGGGCGAACGTGTCATAGAGCAAGGAGTCCTGCCACACTGCATCAGCACCGATCTGACAGTCCCCGGACGCTCCGGCACCGTACACAGCATGACAGAGATGATGACCCGGTTCCTGGCAATGGGGTTCACCTTTGACCAGGTGGTGACCATGTCCACGGAAAACCCGGCCAAGGCGGCCGGTGTGGAGTCGCGACTGGGAACGCTACACGCCGGTAAACAGGCTGACCTCTCTGTCCTAGATGTCAAAGAAGGCGACTGGGTAGTCCACGATGTGGTGGGTGGTTCCCGGAAATCGGATAAAGCAGTCACGCCGGTGATGTCAGTCAAGAAGGGCAAGGTTTTCGAGGCCGGGTGGGGGCCCCGCCCGTGGGGCTGGGAGCCAGACCACGCCTAGGGTATGCAACTGCTGTCAAAGTTGGCCACTGATTCGGTTTCCCGGAATGAGAA
>CAZYBD010000012.1:0-10692 GCA_964645515.1 uncultured Dehalococcoidia bacterium
TAGGGCGTGACTGCTACATGCCTGGAGTGGTGCACTGCATCCGTGACGTTGTGAAGCGTCGTGGGCTTGTGGTAGGTTTGGAAAATATACTTGGACTATAGGATACGGCGCTCCTGCACTCGAGTTTCGGCAGAGAATTGCAACATCGTTCTGCTCTTTTCCTTTCACGGAGAGGGTATTGTTGATCAAGGAACGTCGTGAAGGACCTTACCGTTGCGGTGGTGGGTGCCACTGGTGCCGTAGGCGCCGAGTTCCTACGCATCCTCCAACAACGCTACTCTCAACTCCCTAGCCTCAAACTCCTAGCTTCCAGCCGCTCCGCGGGCAAACGCATCGCCGTCGGAGGGCGGGAGTTGGTAGTGGAACAGGCGTCGGAGGGTTCTTTCGACGGTGTCGATGTCGCTTTTATCTCGGCCAGTAGTGAGGTCAGCCGCCATTTGGGCCCCGTGGCAGCTGCGGCGGGCGCGGTGGTTATTGACGACAGCTCGGCCTTCCGCATGGAGTCTTCTGTTCCGTTGGTGGTTCCCGAAGTGAACGGGGCGGACGTGGAGTGGCACGAGGGTAGTATTTCCATCCCGAACTGTTCCACTACCCCATTGGTGATGGTGGCCGAACCTTTGCATCGAGTGAACCCCATCGTCCGCATCGTTGCCGACACCTATCAATCGGTGTCAGGCGCCGGTGCGGGCCTCATGGTGGGCTTGCAGGAGCAGTCGGAGCGATTGATGCACGCCGACTCCACCGAGTTGGAGGGCGAACCCGGGCAGATTGCTTATAACGTGGTGCCCCACATCGACCGGTTCTTGGACTCCGGATACACCATGGAAGAGCAGAAAATGCGTCAAGAGACGCAGAAGATCATGCATGCTCCTGAGATACAGATATCGGCCACGTGTGCCCGCGTTCCGGTTTACATTTCCCACTGCGCTGCTGTCCACCTGGAGTTCCAACGCCCGATGTGTGTTGCCGACGCTCGTCAACTGTTGGTGGAGATGCCGGGGGTAACTGTCATGGACGACCCGAGCATGGAGAGCTATCCGGTGCCCTGGGACGTCGCCGGGCAAGATGACGTTTTTGTTGGGAGAATACGGCAGGACATGTCCCATCCGAATGGGCTGGTTCTGTGGGTGGTGTCAGACAATCTTCGCAAGGGGGCCGCGCTCAACTCGATACAGATCGCGGAAGAGATGGTCTCTAGAAATTGCCTCAAGCGGAGCTCCCGATAAAAGCCGACCCAGGGATTCCGGATTTCGACGGAACGTGAGGCGGTGGTATTCTCGATAGAGGTCCAATAACCTTCCTCTCCTGACTAACTCTCTGCCCGCACCCGCTACCGGGATGCGATATCAGTTATACGCGCGTATAATGCGCAATTGTCGTCGCCTGCGAGTATGACTGACTTTTAAAAGCCATATCGATTCAGGAGAGTGGGCACATATGGTTGACTTACAAGCGGCCACCCTGGCCGGCGGAAACACGTTGGTGAACGAGGAACGGATTGAGGAGTTTCGGGCATCGCTCCGTGGCGCATTGATTCACCCCGGCGATCCGGACTACGATACGGCCAGGACGGTTTGGAACGCCATGATCGACCGACGGCCCGCCATGATCGCGCGGTGCGTTGGCGCTTCCGATGTCGTCAAGTCGGTCAATTTCGCCCGCGACAACGACCTTCTGCTGGCGGTGCGCAGCGGCGGCCACAGCTTCGCTGGTAACGCGATATGTGATGGTGGGCTGGTCATCGATTTGACCCGCATGCAGGGTATCCGTGTAGATCCTGCCACCCAGACCGTAAGGGCTGAGCCAGGCGTTAAGTGGGCGGCTTTCGACCAGGAAACACAGACTTTCGGGCTGGCCACAACTGGAGGTACCAACACCGACACCGGCATCGCTGGTCTTACTCTGGGCGGCGGCCATGGCTGGCTGGGCGGCAAGTACGGGCTCACCTGCGACAATCTCATCTCGGCAGACGTTGTGACGGCAAACGGCGATCTAATTCACGCCAGCGCCACCGAAAATGCCGACCTCTTTTGGGGGCTCTGCGGTGGCGGCGGTAACTTCGGGGTTGTTACTTCGTTCGAGTACCGACTCCACCCGGTGGGGACGCTGCTGGCGGGGATGGTGATCCATTCATTTGACCGCGCTAAAGAGGTGTTCCGGTTCTACCGAGACTTCATAAATTCATCTCCCGACGAAATGACTAGCATGGCCGGGATGATGACCGGGGAAGACGGCAATCTGGCGATTGCGGTCCTCCTTTGCTACAACGGGGACATGGCCGAAGGCGAACGAGTGCTGAGGCCGATGCGGGACTTCGGCCCGCCTTTGGTGGACACCGTGGGACCGATATCCTACACTGCCTGGCAGTCGTCGTTGGATGCGGCGACTCCAGAGGGCCGACAGAACTATGAGAAGGCCCATTTCTTCAAACAGCTCAGCGACGGTGCCATAGACGTCATGGTCGAAAGCTTTGCTCGGGTTACGTCGCCGCTGTCGATGGTCGCGGTACAGCACGTAGGCGGAGAGATGCAGCGAGGCGCCGGCGACCAGGCCGCTTACAGTCATCGGGACGCCTTGTACAATCAAATTATCTTCTCGGCTTGGGAAGACCCGGGTGAGTCCGAGGTGCACATCAGGTGGGCCCGGGACCTCTGGTCCGATCTGGTGCCTTATAGCACGGGTGGAGTCTATGTGAACGATATCGGTCGGGAATCGGAAGAAGGTGCCGACCAGATCCAGGCGGCTTTTGGGTCCGGCTATAAACGGTTGGTGGAACTGAAGGACAAGTATGATCCTCACAACCTGTTCAGGCACAACCAAAATATTCGTCCCTCAGTTTAGACAGTTAGTCTGGTACAGCAACTCATCCCGGCGGTACAAATAGCAGAGGAGGGCAGTCATGACAGAGATAGGTAGACTAATCACGGCTATGGTTACTCCGCTCGACGCAGACGGCAATGTGGATTACGACCAAGCCAAGCGCTTAGCCAACGCCCTTCTCGATTCCGGAAGCGACGGAGTGGTCGTCTCCGGTACCACCGGCGGGTCCCCCACCCTCAGCATAGAGGAGAAGCTGAGATTGTTCGCCGAGGTCAAGGAGTCGGTGGGTGATCGGGGCGCTGTGGTGGCTGGTACTGGCAATTACAACACTGCGGAAAGCATCGAGCTAAGCCAGGAAGCGGAGAAACAAGGCGTCGATGGGCTCCTGCTGGTCGTCCCCTACTACAACAAACCGCCGCAGGAAGGGCTTTACCAGCATTTTAAGGCTATCGCCGAAAAGACTAACCTGTCCTGTATCCTTTACAATGTTACTAGCAGAACCAGCCTCAATATGAGCCACGAGACCACAGTACGACTCAGCGAGATCGAAAACATCGTAGGCATCAAGGAAGCGGGCAGCGACATGGACCAGATCGCCCGTATCATCGACGACTCCCGGCAAGATTTTTTGGTATGGAGTGGCAACGACAACGAGACCTTCTACATAATGGGCATGGGCGGCTACGGAGTGGTAAGCGTAGCCTCGCACCTCATTGGGTCCCAGATCAAGCATATGATGGGGCTGCTCCTGGAGGGCGACGTGGAGCAGGCTGCAGCCGAACACCGTCGCATGCTTCCGATATTCAAGACCTTGTTTATCGAGTCCAACCCGATACCTGTGATGTACGGTCTGAATCAGGCCGGTTTTAACGTGGGCGCACCGCGGTTGCCGTTGGTTCCCCCGTCAGATAAGGCGGCGGCCCAGATCGACGAGATTATGGCCAGGTACACCATCGACTTGCCGATCTAGTTGGCGGCGAGCGCCTCTTATCAGCCCCACTTGCTCAAAGACGGTGGTGGGTACGTTGGGGTAACGCACGTGGGTCAGGCCCTCGCCGAAGTTACGACGAAATCGTAAAAACAGCCCCTTTGTCCTAACCCACCAAGACCAGGGGCTGTTCTATAGTCCCCTGTTGGCGTTACTTGAAGAAGGGTTTGACCTGGATAGTTTCGTTGCGGCTGGGGCCGGTGGAAATGATCTGCACCGGGCACTCCAAAAGTTCCTGGATATAGTCGACGTAGGCCCTGGCGTTTTTGGGCAACTTGTCCAGCTTAGTGGCGCTGGCTGTAGGTTGGTCCCAACCAGGGAGCTCTTTATAGACGGGCTGGCAACGGGCCAACAGAGCGGTGTTTGCCGGAAAGCGGTCTATTTCTTCGCCTCCGGCAGTGTAGCCTACACACACCTTAACAGTTTCAAACCCATCCAGTATGTCTAGACGGGTCAACACCAAACCGGTGAAGCCGTTTACCGACTGGCTATATTTCCCTGCGACGGCATCGAACCAGCCAACTCTCCGAGGCCGACCGGTCGTTGTCCCGAACTCTTGAGCGATCCGACGGATTTCTTGCGCAGAATCGCCCATGATTTCTGAAGGCATCGGACCACCGCCCACCCGGGTTGAGTAGGCTTTGAATACGCCCAGAACGCCGGCGATGGCTTGTGGGTTCAAGCCCAACCCAGTGCAAGCCCCACCGATTGAGGGTGAAGACGAGGTCACGAATGGATAGGAGCCGTGATCCAAGTCTAGAAGAGTGCCCTGGGCCCCTTCTAGGAGAACCCTTTTGTTCTGAGTCAGCAAGTCTTCAACGAGCTGCTCGGTGGGTCTGGCGTGGGCGCACCTGCTCCGCCCACAATTTGCATTTGGACAGCACATCTTCCAGCAGTAACGCATCGTCGCCGTAGATCTTGGTGATGACGGCGTTCTTCTGCTCCATGACGTGTTCCAATCTAGGCACTAAAGCATCCCAGTCCAACAGGTCGCCCACCCGGATCCCAGTGCGAGCTGCCTTGTCCATATAGGCTGGGCCGATGCCTCTGCCGGTGGTGCCGATGGCGCTGGACCCGCGGGCTGCTTCCTCGTGGCGATCTAACACCACGTGGTAGGGCATGATGACGTGAGCTCGTTCGCTGACAAAGAGGCGGCCGGTGTCAATACCGCGGGAGGCCAAAGACTCCAGCTCTTCGTTGAGCACACCTGGATCGACGACGGTGCCGTTTCCAATAATGCCAATCACGTCGGGCCAACAGATCCCGGACGGCACCAGGTGTAGTTGGAAAGTCCCCTTTTCGTTGACGACGGTATGGCCAGCGTTGTTCCCGCCGGCGTAGCGCACTACGCTGTCAACATCACCAGCAAGGTAATCTATTACCTTGCCCTTTCCCTCGTCGCCCCACTGGCCGCCTATTACGGCGTATGCCGGCATGCCTGATCGCCTTCCCGAAGTCGGATGGTGAGATTAATGGTCGCTATTACAAGAAACGCTCTCGTCCCAAGCTCAGGGCCGAGGCTACGCCGAGTATAGCAAATTGAATTTCTTAACGAAAGGGAAAGAATCACTCAATGCGTGTTAGGAGTTGGAAACTCGATTCCGTTCCGAATTCGTTTACAACCTACTCCAGCCATCCTGTATCTCCAGGCCCGCTGCCAGAGGTAAAATAAGTTTGAGGGATTGGCAGGACTGTTTCCGGTTTCGAATCTTACTCGGAAAGAAGTGAAGAATGCCTCTTAGGGATAAACTGGAAAATGACATCCGGGACTCCATGCGCCAGAGAAACCAGGCTCGCCTGGATGCCCTGCGCTTTCTGAAATACGCGGTACAGGCAGTGGAGAAAGAGAGGGGCGAGACTTTAGACGACCAGGCGATGATTGAGGTCGTTTCCAAGCAGGTCAACGACCGGCGGGAAAGCATCCGCGCCTTTGAACAAGGGGAACGGATCGATCTGGCAGCTAAGGAGACCGGCGATCTGACGGTATTGGAGGAATATCTTCCTCCTCAGCTAAGCCAGGAAGAAATAGTTGATCTAGTAAAGTCGGTGATCGCTGAAGTGGGAGCGACCGGCGGCCGCGACAGAGGTAAAGTAATGGGCAAGCTGATGCCACAGGTAAGGGGAAAGGCAGACGGCACAGTTGTCAATCAAGTCGTAACCGAGATCCTCGGGTCCATTGGCTAAACCCTTTCCCATTTTTAGGCTCCTTCAGTCCGCCCGCCGAGGCACTCTGAACCTTCTTTCTTACGGGTGTAGTTCGTCATGCGTTTTGGCATTCTAGTATTTCCGGGGACCTGGAGCGACACCGACTGCTACCATGCGGTCAAGGGAGTGCTGGGACAGGACGCCGGTTACGTGTGGCATCAGGAGAGCAGTCTTGAGGGCTACGATTGTTTGATTCTGCCCGGCGGATTCTCCTACGGTGACTACTTACGCCCTGGTGCCATGGCCCGGTTCTCGCCGGCGATGGATGCTCTCCGCCGGTTTGTCGATAATGGCGGGACAGCTATCGGCATCTGCAACGGGTTTCAGATTCTATGCGAGTCCGGCCTACTGCCAGGCGCCCTCTTGCCTAATGAGCATCTGGAGTTCCGTTGCCAATGGGTCAATCTGCGTGCCGAGCGTAACGACACCTTGTTTTCCGCGGCATGCTCGCCGGGGCAGGTATTGCGGGTTCCGGTGTCCCACGGTGAAGGTAATTACTTTGCCAACCAGGCTACGTTGGAAGAACTGGAGCGGGAAGGCCGGGTGCTCTTTCGGTATTGCGACGACACGGGCGAGGCGACGCCCGAAGCCAACCCCAACGGCTCGGCTAACAACATAGCGGGCATCATTAACGAATCTGGCAACGTGCTGGGCATGATGCCGCACCCTGAACGTAGCTGCGAATCGATCCTGGGCAGCGACCACGGTAATCTTATCTTCCAGTCCATCATCGACGGCTGTACGCGGGTCTAACTCTAGGAATGCCTGCGGTCGTCTTAGCTTTGGCATCCGGCCTGGGATTTGGTAGCTCCGCCATATTCGCCCGTATCGGGATGCAGGGCATCACTCCTATGTCCAGCACCTTCATTTCCGTCACGGTCAGTTTTATACCGTCGATTGTGCTGGCCTTGGCTTTTGCTCTGTCAGATATAAAAGCGTTGCCGCCCGTCGCAATTATGTCGTTTGTTGGCCTGGGCGCCATGAACTTCCTGGGCGGACGGACCTTCAGCTACCAGGCCATCGGCCGCATTGGCGCCGCCCGCACCAGTGCCATCCTCTCTACCGCGGCTGTATTCGCCACCATTTTTGCTATCACATTAACCGGGGAGCGGCCCCATGCGGTGGTGCTTTTGGGTACCATTGTTGTTGTAGCAGGCCTGGCCGTCGCGCTGGGAAAGACCATGTTTGAAGGGGGTCAGGCCGGTCGAATGGCTCCCCTTGGCTATCTCATGGCATTGGCGGCCGCCGCCTGCTACGGAGGCACCAACGTGTTTGCCAAAGAGCTGACCGAAGAATACGGGTCGCCGCTGATGGTCTCTGCCATAAGCCTGTTGTTTGGTATCGCGTTGCTGTGGCCTTTGGCCGGAAGGGAAGCAGTGCTGAGCCTGCGCCGGTCAAAAAACGATCCTAAGTTCGTATTGTACGCGGGGCTTTCCGGCTTGGCGGCGGCGACCGGGGTGATCTTCCTCTTTTACGCATTGCAGCGGGCGGACGTGGCGGTGGTGTCTCCCATCGTGGCGGCCAACCCGATGGTTACGCTACTGCTGGCTCAGATATTCATCTCGCGCTTGGAAGACGTGACCAGATGGCTGTACCTGGGGACTGCTGTGACAGTGACCGGGGTGGCGCTGGTGGTTCTGGGCAGCACGCTCTAGTTGATCTCTCAACTGGCTGGGTCGTTCCCGTTATGGGATAATCTGGCCCTAAACAGCAGCGGCGGCGCATCGCCGTATAGGGGAGACAAATGGCGGGAAAGATAAAGACTCATGGAATTAACCACGTCACCACCATGGTAAAAAACACCGCTCTGGCCATGAAGTTTTATAACGACCAGAACGGGATCCAGCAGATTGAGAGCCAAGTGGACAACCCGGAAATTACCTGGTTGCAATTGGACAGCGGCATAATGCTCCACCTTATCGAGACGGATGAGGCCCCAGTCCAGCCGGAGCGGACTCACCACGCCTTTGAGGTGGAGGATTTTGAAGGCACCAAACAGGTGCTGGCGGAAAACGGCTTCGAGGTGTTGCGGGAAGGGGTCCGCTACGACGGTCAGGCCTACCTGTTCATTCACGATCCAGACGGTAACCGGGTCGAGTTCTGCACCGCGTCGGGCTACGCCCCCGCCCCTGCCCGCCCCGGGTAATGGGCACCTGATAACTGTCCAGGGGCCGATCTCGATCCTCATTAACCTTCCTGTCAAGGGTGTGTTCCCTCAGGCTTATCATTCTGAGTAGATCAGCGACGAACAATATGAGGTGGGGTTCTTTATGTGGGACTGACGAGACTCTTTTCTACTCTCAGAGCGACCCGTGGTCGCATGATTTTGAGGCAACGCCTCTAATGGGAGAACTTGATTGTGGCACGTTCGTAATTGGTTCGTAGTCTGAAAGATAAATAGATCTAAGTGGGAGGAATGGTGTTCGACAAGATTCAACACATCGGTTATCTGACACCGGACTTAGATTCCGCCATCGCTTGGTTTGAGCGGTCGTTCGGTGCCGTAAACGGTGGTGGCGGGGCGCTGCCCAAGGGTTACGCCGTGCCCGGTGGCGGGCGTAATGCCTACGTGCGTTTCGGTCATGCAGAGGCCGAGATCATTGAACCCGAAAACAAGGAAGCTCTCACCGAGGGACTCCTGACAATGCACCACGTGGGCTATGTGGTTTTGGACATTGAACAGTCCATCCAGAACTTTAAGGCCAGAGGATTCGCATTTGCTGGAGACGCTCCAGCAACCAATGTCATGGGCCAGAAGCTTCTGTATTTCGACTCGGCTACAACCAACGGGGTATTGATACACCTTACCCAACTTCCTGAGACCCCAAACAACACCGGCGTTGGCGAGGGGCTCCAAGTCGACAAGATCATTCACGCCGGCTATCTGGTGAAAGATTTGGACGAGGCTATCGCCTGGTATGTGAACAAGCTGGACGGCATTTACGTCGGGGGCGGCGCTTCATTAACCTCCAGTGGAGGACGGAACGGGTTCGTGAACTTTGGCCAGGTCCAAGTGGAGTTGATCGAGCCGGACGACCCCGATCGCCGACTGGGAGACAGTCATTCCATGGACCACGTCGGCTACGCGGTGGGGGACGTGCCGGTGTGCATGGGGGAATGCCAGGCCCATGGGCTGCGGTTTGCTGACCGGGCTCCCATAACCAATCACATCGGACAGGAGGTGGCATACTTCGATACCCAGACCAGCCTGGGATCTCGGATGCATCTGACGGGGCTGCCTGACTAGCGGGCTGTCGTTGACACTATTTCGGGCCGGGTGTACGTTGAAAAAACCTCTTCGATGAGGAGCACTGGGAACCAATGATCAAGAGTGTAGTCCGTAACATATTCTTGGTGGGGTTTATGGCCTCGGGGAAGACCAGCGTAGGCATAGAGCTAACCCGCATGTTGCGGTGGCCGTTGATCGATGGAGACGACGAGATAGTGCGGCGGGCTGGAAAGTCCATAGAGAAGATTTTTCAGGAGTCCGGAGAAGAAGAATTTCGGCAAATGGAAAGAGGGATCATAATCGAACTCTGCCGCCAAGAAGGCAAGATAATAACGCCGGGCGGAGGCGCATTCGTGGATGAAACGAACCGCTCCCGCATGTTGGAGAGCGGCGAAGTATTTTGCTTGACCGCCAGTCCGACCACGATTTACCAACGGCTGGCCGCCCAGCGAGGGACCGATCCCGTACGGCCGTTGTTGGAAGTGGAAGACCCACTGGGGCGGATCCAAGAGCTAATGGCGGAACGCCGAACGGCCTACTCTCAAGCCCATCACACCATCCAGACCGACGAATTGGACTCGAAAGAGATCGCTAACCTGATCGCCTTGACCTGCGGGCTTAGAGCCCCAAGCACGGGAGTGTAGTCAATGCCGGACCCGAACCTGGCCGCCCAAGTTCACCATTCTGGAGGTTCCTACCCGGTTGTAGCCGGATGGGGAATCTTGGATAGTCTAGGCAAATGGTTGTCCGAGGCTGGTGTAAAAAACTCCGCCTACATCATTACTGACGAAAACGTCATGAACCCCTACGGCCGCACCGTCCAGCGCGCCCTCCAAAAGAATGGGATCGCGGCCCACTGCTTTGTGATACCGCCTGGCGAGCCCAGCAAGAGCTTTGAGCTGGCCCAGGCCATCTACAACTGGCTGGTGGAACTGAAGGCCGAGCGAGGGCAGGCAGTGATCAGTGTCGGCGGCGGTGTAGTGGGAGACCTGGGCGGTTTCGTGGCCGCAACGTTCTTACGGGGAGTGCCGTTTGTGCAGGTCCCCACAAGCATGGCGGCTATGGTGGACGCGTCCATCGGCGGCAAGGTAGCGGTTAACCTACCCCAAGCCAAGAACCTGGTGGGCTCTTTTTACCAGCCGGTTGGCGTGTTCGCGGATGTGGAAACACTGGCTACTCTGGGCAAGCGAGAGTTGGCGGAAGGGTGGGCTGAGGCCATAAAACACGGTTTTATCCTGGATGCGGGTTTGGTGGACGTTTTTGAGGAACACGCCGAAGCGCTGATGGCGGTTGAACCGGAGATTTCGACCGAGGTCATTCGCCGCAGTATGGCTATCAAGGCCGATGTGGTCAGCCGGGACGAACGCGAGACACTGGGCGTGCGCATCCTGCTGAACTATGGCCACACCATCGGTCACGCGCTGGAATCGTCCACCGAGTACGGCCGCTT
>CAZYBD010000013.1:0-3227 GCA_964645515.1 uncultured Dehalococcoidia bacterium
GACTCGGTGGGCTCGATCATGAGCGCTTCGGGTACTATCAGCGGGAAGTACATCGTCGGCGCATGAAACCCGTAGTCCAAGAGCCGTTTGGCTATCTCCAGGCCTCCGGCACCACGGGCTTTTTGCCAGTTGGCGGAAAAGACGGCCTCATGCATGCAGGGCCGGTCGTATGGCAGATGATAGATTCCCTTCAGTGCATTCATCATGTAGTTGGCATTCAATACAGCGTTGCCGCTAATGGATTTGACCCCGGCCGCGCCCAACGTCCGTATGTACGTATAGGCGCGCACCAGAACCCCGAAGTTGCCGTAGAACCCAGCCAGCTTGCCAACGCTGGAATGTGGCGTGGTCATTTGATAAGACGAAGAACCGCGGATTTGAGTTACCACCGGTGCCGCCAGGTAGGGAGCCAGCAACTCGTTGGTACAAACCGGCCCCGCGCCGGGACCGCCGCCGCCGTGGGGCGTACTGAAAGTCTTGTGCAGGTTCAAGTGGACGACATCGAATTTCAACTCCCCCAGTTTGGCCCTCCCCAACATTGCGTTCATGTTGGCGCCGTCTCCGTATACCAATCCTCCGGCATCGTGCACTATGCGGCATACCTGGATTATGTTGGCGTCGAAGAGACCCAGTGTGCTGGGCAGTGTGATCATAACTCCGGCCAAGTCGGAACCGGCCACGTCGTGCAGCGCTGCGAGGTCCATATTGCCGTCGGAGTCTGAAGCGATCTCCACGACTTCGAACCCTGCCATAGTTGCCGATGCCGGGTTGGTGCCGTGGGCGCTGGCAGGGATGGCCACTTTGCGCCGGGCGGTGGCGCCTCTATCCTGATGGTAAGCTCGAACCATCAGCATTCCGGCGAGTTCCCCGTGGGCACCGGCCAGGGTTACCAGGCTGACCGCTGGCAGTCCGGTGATCTCTCCAAGGAACCCTTGCAGCCTGAACAGCAGTTCCAGCGCGCCCTGCGACTGCTCCAACGGCTGTCTAGGATGGATCCCAGCGAATCCTGGCAGGAACGCTATTTCGTCGTTAATCTTGGGGTTGTATTTCATGGTACAACTCCCTAGAGGGTAGAAATGGGTGTCTATGGAGAAGTTGCGCTGGCTGAGTCCGGTGAAATATTGGACTACCTCCGGCTCGGATAGTTCGGGCATCGCTAGTTCCGTTCGCAACATCGCGTCTTCTGGGAGCGGCTGGGGAGGGACGTCTAGGCCGGGCAATACTGACCCGATCCGCCCGGGCACGCTTCGGTCCATGAGTAGCTTGGAAGTATCTCTGTTGCCGCCCTGCTGCATTATTTGACCCCTGCCAAAGCTTCCACTAGGTCGTCGATGTCTTTTTTGGTGTTCATTTCGGTGACGCAGACCAGCATCCCGTTCGGTATCTGGTCGCTCACATCAAGCCCGCCCAGAATATTCTGCCCCATCAAATTCCGGTTAATCCGAGATGGGGGCGCGGGGCATTCGACCACGAATTCGCTGAAGAATGTCCCGGAGATCGGGAGTGAGAAGCCCGGTAGTTCGGATATACGAGAGGCGGCGTAGTGGGCCTTGTGGTAGCACAATTCGGCAACTTGGCGTAACCCCGTTTTGCCTAAGGCCGCCATATAAACGGTCGAGGCCAGTGCATAGAGCGCTTCGTTGGTGCAGATGTTGGACGTTGCCCGCTCTCTGCGTATGTGTTGCTCCCGTGTTTGCAGAGTCAGCACGTAACCTGTATTGCCGTTCCGGTCCACCGTGCGACCGGAAAGCCTGCTGGGCATCTGACGAATGTGCTGCTGTAGGCACGAGAAGAGGCCGATGTAGGGGCCGCCGTAGCTGGTGGGGATGCCCAAAGGCTGCCCTTCCCCGGTGACAATATCTGCGCCGTAACTGCCGGGAGCTTGGAACAAACCGACAGCGATTGGGTCACAAGACACAACGGCCAAGGCGTCGTGCTGATGGGCGGAGTCGACCAGCCTTCTCAAGTCCTCAACGTAACCGAAGAAGTTTGGGTACTGTATCACGAGACAGGAGGTCTCGGAATCTATTGGCGACGATGCTGGGGACACGGTGTTGACTTCAATCTCTTGGGACTGGCAATAGGCGTGGATCACGTCGATGTAGGTCGGAGAAACGGTGTCCAGCACCGCTACTTTGGTGCGGTTGGTTACCCGGCAAGCCATAAGTGTGGCCTCGGCCAGGCTCGTGGCGCCGTCGTACATGCCGGCGTTGGCGACTTCCATCGCGAAAAGGTTAGAAATTAACGTTTGGAATTCATAAATAACCTGGAGGGTGCCCTGGCTGGCTTCGGGTTGGTAAGGCGTGTAAGCAGTGAGGAACTCGCCCCTAGTTATCAGAGCTTTGACTATCGAGGGAATGAAGTGATTATATGAACCGGCTCCCAGGAAGGAGGGTCCGCTCCCCAGATGACGGTTCCTTCCCGCCATGGCCGCCAGTTCCCGTTGGATTTCCAACTCGGATACCGGCGCTGGCAGATTGAGGGCGGGATTGCGAAACTCCGCGGGTATGTCTGTGAACAGCTCGTCAATGGAGTTCAGTCCCAGCGTGCCCAGCATTTCCGTCTGTTCTTCAGGCGTGTTCGGGATGTAGTGGGATTGGTAATACTGTCCGTCATCCCCGGAGGACGTTTGCGGGGATACGGTCATAGCTGATTCACCGGGCTAGGATCTCCTTGGGCGTGAGTAGAACGGCAGGGCGACGACTTCAACCGGGGCTATTCGGCCTCGGATATCCAGTTCGAGAGTGGTGCCTGGAACCGAGCAAGTTATTTCAACGTAGCCCATGCCGATGCAGGTGTCAAGGGTGGGTGAATAGCTGCCGCTGGTCACATGTCCCACCTGACGGCCTTTGTGAAAAATGCCGTAGCCGGTCCTGGGAGCGCTGCGTCCTTCAAGCTTTAGCCCGATCAGCTTCTGGTCTACGCCACTGTTCCGTTGCTTCTGCAGCACCTTGGAGCCGACGCAGTCTTTGTCGAAGCGGACGAAACGTTCCAGTCCAGCTTCGATGGGTGTGGTATCCTCGTCGATCTCGTGTCCGTGCAGAGGGAGTCCCGCCTCCAGCCGGAGCACATCCCTGGCCCCAAGACCGCAGGGGGCCACACCGGCATTCTGTAGCTCGTTCCACACCATATTTGCGTCTGGAGCTTGGATCAGGACTTCGAAACCGTCCTCGCCGGTATACCCTGTCCGGCCCACCAAAAGCTCAGCGCCTTGGAATTGGGTATTG
>CAZYBD010000014.1:0-3040 GCA_964645515.1 uncultured Dehalococcoidia bacterium
GAATATCACCGTATCAGTAACACGGACCACCTTTCCTTGATCCACCAGCACGCCCAACAACTCTGCGTCCAGTTGTTGATCGCTGGGCGGCGCGTAGGGATCTTCTTCCAGAGCCTTTAAGAACTTGACTGCCTGTTGCTCCATGTCTGATGTTAGCGTTACTTCATGTTCCGGCAGACGCACCAATTGATCCTCTTCCACCACAAAGTGCTCAGCGCCCAGGTGCGCCAGCATACGCTGGTAGACCTGCTGGGAAACTCTCAACCGGCTGCGTACCTCCTGAGCTGGAGTCCCTTTTCGCAAGGGGTACTGGTTATGGTAGGTGCGTAGGGCGGTGAAAACTTTCCCTTTCAGCCCGTTCCAGCCTTGGGACGAATAGACCACGGCGTCCGCGTCGGCGCCCATTTCACCCAGCATCACCAATTGCCCCTCTCCCACCAATCGGACCGCCCGATCCAGCACCTCTTCTCTGGGGAGGTTGGCTCGCTGCGAAAGCGCCGTCAGATCGCAGGGCCCCCACTGGTCAGCAATGCTAATGATAATGTCCTCGCCGGTACCTTGGTCCAGCATCATTAACCGCTCAATCACATCCGCATCGAACCGCCGGTAGCGCCGTCTGGGGTTGGGATCCACCACGTAGCCGCCACCCAGGGTGTCTTCGGCTGAGCGGACAACAAGATAGTCCCCCTTCACTACTGGCAGCGGGTCGGCCAATAGTATCTGAACCCAACCCTCCTCATCTGCATCCAACCGGTCAGCATCAAGCAGGCGGACCCGCGCCGACGACTCGCTGGTGAACAAATGGAAGGTGACCCCCTCGTTGTGCTTCAAGGCGTGGGGAGCGTTCTTTACCATTTTGAACCGGGCGTCCAGACGGTAAGTTGGCTTAAGCCACCCTGGCACAGTCAATATCTCACCACGCTCGATTTCATCACGGGAAAGGCCGGACAGGTTTACGGCCAGGCGGACTCCGGGCTCTGTACTGTCCACCTTGGTCTTGTGACTTTGCAGTCCTCGAACCCGGGCACGCTGACCCGATCGCGCCAACTCGACCTCCTGCCCAACCGCCAACGTGCCGTCTATCAGCGTGCCGGTGACCACCGTCCCGAAACCGGAAATGGTGAAGCAACGGTCGATGGGCAGCCGGGGCCGGCCCAGGTCCCGGCGCGTCTCCGTATCATCCAGGACAGCATCGATGGCCGACTTGAGTTCGTCCATACCCTGTCCCGTGTAGGCCGACACACCCACCACGGGGCAATCCTCAAAAGACGTTCCCAGCAACGTGTCCTCGACCTCCGCCTTGACCAGTTCCACCAATTCGTCGTCCACCAAGTCCGCCTTGGTAACCACCACCAGCCCACGGGTGATCTGCAAGATATCCAGGATTGCCAGATGCTCGCGGGTCTGGGGCATAACGCTTTCATCAGCGGCGACGATAAGCAAGGCCAAGTCTATGGCGCCCACGCCGGCGAGCATGTTCTTGATGAACCGCTCGTGGCCTGGCACATCCACGATACTAACTTCCCGTCTGCTGGGCAAGGTCATCCACGCAAACCCCAGGTCGACCGTCATCTCCCTCTTCTTTTCCTCAGGGAGACGGTCCGGGTCAATGTCGGTTAGCGCCTTGACCAGAGTGGACTTACCGTGGTCCACGTGGCCTGCCGTGCCTATTACGTACATGAGCAAGTCCAAGGGAGGCTTGAGCACGTTAGGCTTACAGGATAACACTCCGAGCGCCCGGCTCCCAACGCCTGGATCGTCAGCTTGGACCCCCTCTTTCAAAGCGACTTGCAGCTGCCAACCACTTGTCTCCCGATGGTCTATGCACAGGGCTCACGCGCTGGCAATCTCCGGAGGATAGGACATGTTCCTCGCGAAGAACAGAACAGAAGGTCTATTAGCCTGCCGAAAGCTTCTGGAGGTCGTCATCTCGGACGTCGACATGCCCGGTCTTAGCGGACTCGAAGCTATGAGGGGAGAGAAGGAAACTAATGATCTCCGGTAATAATGCAGGCTTCAACACCGCCCCTACAGGACGAACAAATGCTATGGCTGTGGAGTGCCGCACCAACTGACCAAACCATGGGCCACCAGGGTAGTCGCAGCCACCGTACAGGTGGCGCTACGAGAGGCGAATGTTGCCAAAGAAGAGGAATCCGACTGCAGAATTACCTGAAGCCCTAAAAAGAGCAGCAAAATCAAAGAAGGAAGCCCAATCATTACCCGCAGCTGATACCGTGGCGGTCAAATGCTAGCGATAACAAAGGCTCGGTTCAGGAATTGGACGCCAACGATTAATTTTTACTCGGTTCCCGACGAGACTTCTTCCAGCCAATCCGCAGCGATCAACTCCGTAGCACCGCCGTCGACCGTGACGTAGTAAGTGACGACGGTCCCCGGCTCCATTTCCAGAAGCGTCCCTGCCCAATCGTCGGTCATCTGGGGAGCTATGGTGCCCAGGGCGCCCTTAACACTCTCGGCCGGGGGCCTGTTGCTGCTTGTACTGGTCGTCTTGATCCGCACCCGTTGATTTACTTGGAAATTGTAAACTCCCGCCATCTTCGCTAATCTCTCCTGAACTCTCCGGTCATGAATAAAAACTCAAAACCTGCGTCAACCACGAGACTGGCGAGCAAATCTCCAGCAGGCGCCCGTCTGGATTTCGCGCCTGGCCACCCCGTCGGCCCCAGGGTTGATCTGAGGGAGGTGTGCCGCGCTCCTTGTGTGACGTCGTCAGCCATTAGTCTACTCCTTCCAGATGAATCTTTCTGCCCTAGGACCGCCAGGGGTTGAAGCTACTCTAGGGCAGCGAACTTGCCTCCCCAGGACATGATTCCAACGTTACCCGTCATGGCTCCCTCAGCCCGTTCCCGAATGTACAACCCCTGGAGCAGAGTTACGATGCCTCCCATCGGATATAGCCTGACTGGGCTTGACCCCCCACAATCGTCAAGCCCGGAGGTAATACCATGGCGACACTCGTAACGGGCGGCACTGGGTTTGTTGCTTCCAATATCGCAAAGGAGTTGGCCCGCTCCGG
>CAZYBD010000015.1:0-5855 GCA_964645515.1 uncultured Dehalococcoidia bacterium
TGGAGATACCTAGGCCCCCTCCGAAACAGATACTTTGCCTATCTGCACGGGCAAGAACCATATCTATTGATCAAACGACGCAAGCACATGTACGTGGTCGGCGGTCGGCTATCCAGCGACTTCGGTCTGCAAAGAGCCCAACCTGCATTCGTATTCTCTTACGACTTCCCTGGAAGCAGCTTCAGGTTTCCGCGGAAACCTGGCTTTTTTCTCGAGAATGTCAGCCGGTTCAACACCGGAGATTTCATACCCGGTTATTTGACCGACCGGTTTTAATCGAGGCAAGTAACGGTCAAGCAACGTCTAATCCTGGCAATTATCGTACCGACAGAAACTGGGTAGAATAGTGACCGCTCTCGCCGGCGAACCTCTAGGAAAGTCAGGTACGATTGACAGCGCACGGTGACTAGAAATTCAATGCAGTGTTTCGACAACGGAGTCCGGCAAAGATGAACGCGGCATCACCCCAGGTTTCCAGCATCGACGTCCTCGGCGTCCGGGTGAATATTGTCCAAATTCCGGAAGTCGTGGATGCCATGAGCCGATGGATAGACGACCGAGATGGGACCTGCCACCAGATCGTCAACACCGGTATGCACGGCATAATGGTCGCCCACCGGGATGCGGAATTCAAAGATATCCTCAACTCAAGCGACCTTTTCTTTCCCGACGGAATATCGATGATCTGGACAGCTCGTCTCCGAGGCCACTCCATTCGAAAGAAAAAGACCGGGCCGGAACTGCTGCGGGAATTCTGTAAAGTCGCCAACGAAAGAGGATATTCCAACTATTTCTACGGAGACACGCCAGAGACCCTTCAATCTTTGGCCGAGAAGTTCAAGCTGGAATTCCCGCGTTTGAAAATCGTCGGCAGCTACTCTCCGCCATTTCGCCGAATAACGCCCGCAGAAGACGAAGAGATCATCCGAAATATCAATGCCTCCGGGGCTGACGTATTGTGGGTGGGACTCGGTTGTCCCAAACAGGATCGTTGGATTTTCGACCACAAGGAAAGACTCAACGTACCGGTAGCCGCGGGGGTCGGGGCGTATTTCAAGTTTCACAGCGGCCAAATCAAAAGAGCGCCTTCCTGGATCGGAAACCTGGGTTTCGAGTGGTTGTGGCGTTTGGCCACCGAGCCCCGTAGGATCTGGCGGCGGGTATTGGTCGATGGCCCCCAGTTCCTGGGTCACGTGATGCTCGAGTCGAGCGGTCTAAAAAAATACAAATAGGTGTAAGTTGATGGACTGGCAAGGGCGAAATGTATTGGTCACCGGCGGTGCATCGTTTATCGGTTCCCACCTGGTTGGCGCCCTAATGAACCGTGGCGCCAGGGTGAAAGTGGTCGACGATTTCTCCAGTGGAGATCCTGACGGGTTGGCACATTTTTCCAAAGACGAACGGTTCGAAATGGTCCACGCGGACCTCCGCAAACCTGGTGTGTCCAACTCGGCTGTCCGCGGAATGAACGTAGTTTTTCACCTGGCCGCCGATCACGGTGGCCGCGGATACGTGGACACCTTCCAGGCAGGGCCTGCCAGCAACCTACTTCTCGATGGAGCGGTTTTCTGGGAAGCCCTGAACGCGGGCGTGGACAAAGTAGTTTTCGCTTCCTCCGGGTGCGTCTATCCCAACTATCTCCAGGCAAACCCCGACGAGGAGCTGTACCTAACAGAAGACCTAGTTACTCCGCCGTACGATGCCGATAACATGTACGGTTGGGCCAAACTCATGGGAGAACTGACCCTGCAGGCATACCACAAAGAGCACGGCCTAAATGCGGTATCTTGCCGCTACTTCACCGCCTACGGCCCTAGGGCCAAGGAATCCCATGCGGTGATGGCCATGACCGCCCGTGCATTTTTAGGCCGGGACCCCTTCGAAGTCTGGGGCGACGGCACCCAGGTTCGGAACTGGACCTACATTGACGACATTGTTACCGGGACTATCCTGGCCGCCGAGAAAATCGACGACGGCACGGCCATCAACCTGGGGACAATGGAGCGCACTACGGTATTGGAGGCGGCCCGCCATGTATTGGAAATCACCGGCCACACAGCGGAGATAAAACTGTTGCCGCACATGCCCACCGGTCCCAAGAACCGGGTGGCCGACAACTCGCTCACCCAAAAGCTATTGGGCTGGACGCCCCAAGTACCCTTCCAAGACGGGTTGCGGCAGACCATTGAATGGTATTACGCTCATAAAACGAAGGAAGGAGTACAAAGAATCATGGATTCGGGCGGAACGATGGCCAGAAAGGTGGCCGCGTCGCAGGTTGGTTAGGCGACCGGCTACCGATAAGTGATGAATCAATCGGTTAATACACATCTAGTGCGAATTCGGGACTCCTATAAACTATGGTTCGACATCACCATTCTGGTGTCGGCGCACCTGCTGTTATTGCCCATTTGGGTGTTGTTATGGCTGATCATTCCGGTGATGATCTGGCTGGGCGACCGCGGCCCAGTCTTCTACAAACAAGAAAGGGTTGGAAGGAACGGCAAGATATTCGCCATCCGCAAGTTTCGGACTATGATCTTGAACGCTGACCAGCAGGGACCAGCCTGGACCACCCAAGGCGATCCTCGTATTACCCCCATCGGGAAGATACTCCGTCGCACTGCGCTAGATGAATTGCCCGGACTCCTCAACATCTGGAACCGCGATATGAGCTTTGTAGGTCCTCGGGCCTTGCATGTTGATGAACAAGCGGCCCTGGAGGCTCAGGTGTCCGGGTTCGAGCAACGGTTGAAAATGCTCCCCGGCCTAACCGGGATGGCGCAGGTCTACGACTCGGACGACGATGCCGATGACAAACTTCGGTATGACCTGATGTACTTACCCCGCATGGGAGTTTTACTCGATATCAAGCTCTTGTTGCTGTCGGTACGGAATACCCTTTCGGCCCGTTGGGACCGGCGTGGGGCTAAACCAATGAGCCTGGATCTAGGCGACCAACATTCGGAATCGGCCCCCGTCGGCGCCGGCGCAACACAACCAGTCGAGTCACAGACCGTCCACTCGGACCCGGAGAGATAGCTTCTGGCCAACATCTCGCCTCCCAGCGTCTCCGGTATTGTCAGACCGGTAGAACATCCATCAGAGTTAGAGATATGTTCTGGCGCCCAGCAGTACAACAACCCACGCCCCTGTAAACGTGCCAAGCTTAGCGTCCATGGCTCCCGCTGACGCCGAAGACCGGCTGGGTGAGTTGCCTTTAGTAGTGCAGAATCTGAACAAGCGCTACAAAGGCGGCGTGTGGGCAAGCCGCGACATCAGCATGTCGCTGCAGCCTGGTGAGACCCTGGGAATCCTGGGGCCCAACGGTGCCGGTAAGACAACCCTAATTCGCCAGATCACCACCGAGTTGATACCTACCTCCGGCACCATCCATGTGCTGGGTAATGACGCCGTCCAAGAGCCCAATAAAGTTAAATCCCTTCTGGGTATAGTTCCGCAAGAGGGCACGCTCTTCGACTACCTTACCGTCTACCAGCACTTGAACATCTTCGGCAAGCTCCGAGGCTACAGCGGTCGTGACGCCGCCAGGCGGGCGGAAGAGCTGGTTGAAGAGTTGCGATTGACCGAACACCGCGATGTCGCCATCAAGAAGATATCCGGGGGGATGCGGCGCCGAATTTTGGTCGGGATTGCAGCCTTGGCCCATCCTCCCCTTATGGTCTTGGATGAACCCACCACCGGTCTAGACCCCCAGTCCAGACGGGACCTCTGGGTGCAGTTGCGCCGCTATAAAAAGACCAAAACTTCGGTCATCATAACGACACATTACATGGAAGAGGCGGAGCAACTTTGCGACAGAGTTGGGATCATCTTGGACGGTCGTTTGATGGCCTTGGACACAGTGGCAAACCTCCGGGACTCTTACAGCTACGAATACAAAATCACCTACTCTGCCAACGGATCAGAAGACGAGTTCAAAACAATTTACGGGGCTGACGACCAAGAACTGATGGAGCGAGTCCGTGCTCTCCGCGGAGAGAATTTCACCTTGTCCCGGACAAGCCTAGAAGATGTCTACCTGGCCATTACCAGCGGCCAACTCCCAAAGGACGGACAGTCCTGACCGCCTACCCTCAAACCTCGGCCTCCGAACTGACGTACGGAACCGCGAAGTTCTTCCGGGACATTGTGACTGTCCTGGAGATGAAGACCCGGTTTTTGTTCGAAGGATGGTACCTGTGGCTGGTGCGTCCCTTAATATTCCCACTGGGGGTCTTCTATTGGCTGAAAATATTGGCGCCAGACGACCCGGCCGCAGTCACCAGGGTGTTGACAGGTGCCATTGTTTTCGGATTCTCGCTATCGGCAACCAACATGTTAGCCCAGCAGTTGCTCGTCGACAGATTTTTGGGGCGCTTGAAACTGGTAATAACCATGCCGGTTTCTAAAGTTGCTTACGGCATGGGCGTAATGGCCTTCGCCACTTTGTTGGCCGCCCCAATTGTCATTTTGTTGATCGCTATAGCGCCCATACTGTCCGTCGACATCGACCTGACATGGGTGTTCTTTCTCCTGATCGGTCCGATCCTATTCACCATGGGTGGGCTGACCTTCCTAATCGCCAGTTTCGCGCCGTCCATGGAAGTCGGCGCCAGCATGGGCAATCTCTTCGGCGTAGTGCTGGTGGTGATCTCGCCAGTATTTTTCACCATGGACCAAGCTCCCTTGGCCCTTCAATGGGTAGGCTGGGTCTCTCCCATGCGATATGCCGCCGACGGGGTAGCGAAGTCTCTCTCCGGCAGCACCGACGTATGGACCGAGCTAATCGTCCTCTTGGGGTTCGCCGCCGCGACAATGGCGATCGGCCTCTGGAAGCTGGGGTGGCGTGAACGCTGACGCCCGGCTATGCTCCAATATCCCACTCAGCGAACATATCATCCCTCCAAATCGTCCTAACGGATAGGCGGCTTTTGTTCTCGAACATTCGGTTTGGAATATTGGTGGCAGGTTTCTCCGTCCTCACAGCAGGTCCGGTCAACCTATTGTTGAGGAATCTGCTAAGACCTATTTCCAAGTTCCTACCCAGCAAGTTTCTAGACAAGTTCCCAGTTTCTGGATCCGTGCACGTTAATCTCTCTGAGGGAAAGCCATTGGTTCTTAGGTCCGACGGCGGCGATACCATTGCCTCGAGAATCTACTGGAGGGGCATCCAAGGGCACGAACCTGAAACCCTCAAGGCATTTCGGGAGCTGCTACCGGACTCCAAGGTGGTCCTAGACGTAGGAGCCAGTACCGGGCTATTTAGCCTGGTTGCCGCTTCGGAACACGCGCGCAGCGAAGTCCATGCCTTCGAACCGGTGCCCAAGACTTATCGCTACTTGATTCGAAACATCGCGGCCAACCGGGCTCACAATGTTAAAGCGGTCCCGGTTTCCGTAGGTAAATTTGATGGAGAGCAGACCCTGTACCTCAACAAGTCTCCGGCTCTGCCTTTGACCACCTCTACCCTGGAAGGCTACCGGAAGTCAGGCGAAAGCATTGTCGTCCCGGCAATCACTTTGGACACTTATGTCAGAGAGAACCACATCCAGAATGTCGACATAATCAAGATCGACGCAGAGGGCTCAGACGACAGGGTCCTAGAGGGAGCGTCGAGCATTCTCAAAGAGTACAAGCCCGTGATTATCTGTGAAGTACTCTACGACCACACCGACAAATTGATCCAAAAGATACTGGACGGCAGCGGCTACAGGTACTTTTTCCTCAAGGCCTATGGGTTGGTGGAATGTGAGGATATCGTTGGCGCCCACGAAAGGAAGTACCGAAACTACTTGTTTGTTAACCGAGACCGATGGCCGGTCGGCCTTCGCAAAGCCGTTTCTATGTCGTCT
>CAZYBD010000016.1:0-1820 GCA_964645515.1 uncultured Dehalococcoidia bacterium
ACCCGCCGCTCAACACCTCCCGTAAGCTGGAAAAGTCAGGACGCCGGCCGGTCCGTTCCAAGTGCTCCATGAGTCCCACCCAGATGGTGGGGACTCCCAAGGCCAAAGTGACCCGGTGGTCTTCAATCAACTGGCACACGACTTGAGGGTCGGGTCTTACCCCCGGGAGCACCTGATTGGCGCCGACGAGTGCCGCCGAGTAGGGCACGCCCCAACAGTTGGCATGGAACATAGGCACCATGGCCAACACCACGTCCCGTTCTCGGAACCCCATGGTGTCGGCCTGACATTGCATCATTGTGTGCAGTACGATTCCCCGGTGGCTGTAGGTCACCCCTTTGGGACGTCCGGTAGTCGCTGAAGTAAAGCACAGGCCGGCAGGAGCATCCTCCTCGATTTCTGCTGGTAAATACTCGTCTAAGGCGTTGGACAGCAGTTCCTCGTAGTTAAGGGCCGACGGCAACGTTGTGGACAAATCCCGGTTGTCGGTCATTACAATAAAATGCTCGACGGAGTCCAACCGGGGGGCCAACTCTTCCAGAGTTGGTAGCAAATCAACGTCGACTATGATCACCTTGTCGGCGGCGTGGTTGATGATGTACACGATGTCATCATCAGCCAAGCGGATGTTGACGGTGTGGATCACAGCACCCATCACCGGTACGGCATAATATGCCTCCAGGTGGCGGTAGGTGTTCCAAGCGAAAGTAGCAACACGGTCCCCTTCCTTGATACCCAAACCACGAAGGGCGTTGGAGAGCCGGGCAACTCGACCCGTAAAATCACGGTACGTGTAGCGATGGATACCCTGCTCTTCTCGCGTGATTATCTCTTTGTGCGGGAAGAAGGTGTTCGCCCGTTCTAATATTCTGGGGATTACCAAAGGGTAATTCATCATAACGTCAGGCTTCCCAGTAAATGTCAGTTATTTGGATTCTGCAGTCACCAAGAGTCACTTAAGCCAGGCGTGCTATATCTCCAGATCAACTTGGAGCCTTCTCTTCTTATCCATCTGCGCCAGCTCCGAACCCCAGCGGAAAGCCGGACCCGCCGCACAATCCTACTTGCTGATACAACATGCCTGTCCATGCTGCCGAAAGATCTCGCTGACGTCGGCAGTTCTATCGACCGGCTGGCAACCGCCGCCCGGTGCGTCTAGTAGCAAACATAACTCCTAGGCTGCTGCGGCGGCAGTCCTGTCGTAACCAGCCTTTATTCCGGTCTGGGATAAGACTCGATAGACATTAGCATCTGACGGGAAGTCATCTTACCCCCCACCGCGAGCACCGCGCATTGGGCAATCTTCTGCCCCACGCCTTTTAGTTTCAACAACTCTTCTGCGGTTTTAGGCACCGTTTGCCGTTAGGGCAAACCCTAGAGCAGAGAAACGACAAAGGGTACTCGGCCTGCCGGACAGTCTCAATCCTGCCATCCGGATCTCTGTCCGGCGAGGGCCAGACCCCGGAAAGCGACGAAAGAATCAGCGGTACATACGGACCAGCAGTCCGGTCAGGGCACTAAGGACGAACTGCACCAACACCCGCTAGGAGTTCCGCCGATGCCACTCTTTTCCCAAAAGCTCCACCTTTCATGCGAATCACGGATAACCGGCTTTGAGCTTATCTAGGGTCCTGACCGAAGAGGTGGCGTATAGCAATCGAGTCCTCCCCATCACTTCTCAACTGACGGAGAGGTGCCCAACAAGGCTCCACTGCCAGTTGGTCAAGACCAGAAAGTCTAGTCCACCCCACCGTCTCGGTCAACAGTCCGTGCTCGGCGCCTAGACGTTGGAGAAGGCGGGGTCACGGTAGCCAAGCAGG
>CAZYBD010000017.1:0-4240 GCA_964645515.1 uncultured Dehalococcoidia bacterium
TTGGTCATCCCGGCGAAAACCGGAGAACACGACAACAGATTAGGAGCAAAAATCTAATGCAGCAGGAGAAGTTGACAGTAGTTCACTGTCGCACACTGGTCCTGGCGAGGCGGAGTGCGGTGGACTACGTGACCCTTCCACCCCTTTCTGACAGCCGCTAACACACAATGTCAGAAACGGTCTGTTCGCCGTAACTACGGCAGACAGACCAAACAGAGGAAAAAGATGGCTAAAGAAAAAGTTATGTTCCTGGATACCACCCTCCGCGACGGAGAACAGTCGGCCGGTATTGGTATGACCGGTTCCGAGAAGATGGAAATCGCTCGGCAATTACAACGCATGCAGGTCGATATCATCGAAGCGGGTTTTGCCGCCAGTTCACCGGGCGATTTCGAGGCCGTATCCAACATCGCCAAAGAGGTCAAGGGTCCCGTTATCGCTTCCCTGGCCCGAGCCCATCCCAACGACGTCGACCAAGCCTGGCGGGCCGTGGAACACTCGGAGCGGCCCCGCATCCACGTGTTTCTCTCCTCATCGGAGATCCATCAGTTGCATCAACTGCGGAAGAACCGGGAAGAAGTGATGGAAATGGCCGTCAAGATGGTGGAGCGAGCCAAGGGATACTGCCCCGACGTCGAATTTTCTCCGATGGACGCCACCCGCACCAACCCAGAATACCTGTACCAGATGCTGGCCGAGGTGATCCGCGCGGGCGCCACCACCATCAACATCGCCGACACCGTCGGTTACGCAATTCCCACGGCCACCGGCTTCGCCAGTCTTTTAAACGATATACAAGCCAACGTACCCGGCATCAACGACGTGGTCTTAAGCGTACATTGCCACAACGACCTAGGGCTGGCGGTCGCCAACAGTCTGACCGCTGTCGAGGTCGGAGCCCGTCAGGTGGAAGGCTGTATCAACGGCATAGGAGAGCGGGCCGGCAACGCTTCCCTGGAAGAGATCATCATGGCCATGGACACTCGCAGAGACCACTTCGGGTTGGACATCGGCATCGACACGACCCAGATTTTCCCCTCATCACGAATGGTCAGCCGCATCACCGGCATGGCGGTGCAGGCGAACAAGGCGGTGGTGGGGGAAAACGCCTTCCGCCACGCCTCTGGCATCCATCAGGACGGTGTACTAAAAGACCGCTCTACCTACGAGGTAATGCAGCCGGAACGGGTCGGAGTCCCCGGAAACAGCCTGGTCTTGGGCAAGCTCAGCGGCCGCGCCGGACTGCAGGCCCGACTGGAGGCGCTGGGGTACTCGCTATCTAGGGATGAGATCTCCAAGGTGTTCGAGTCGTTCAAGGAGTTGGCCGACAAGAAACGGGAAATAACCGACCGCGACCTAGAAATCCTGATGGACGAGGAGCATCGAGAATCCAGTGAGCCCATCAGCTACACCCTCGATCATGTGCAGTTCAACGGAGGCGACCACGACATTCCCACCGCCACCGTGCGGCTGACGGGCCCGAACCAGCAGACCATCACTGACGCCTGCACCGGCAACGGCCCAGTGGACGCCATCTGTAACGCGATAGACCGGGCCATTGGAACCTCATCCACCCTGGTAGACTTCAATGTCCAAGCGGTCACCGAGGGGATAGACAGTATCGGAACGGTGACAATCCGAATCGAAAAAGACGGCAAAACCTACACCGGGCGGGGCGCCGACACCGACATAGTGGTAGCCAGCGCCAAGGCCTACCTGAGCGCAGTCAACCGCCAACTGGCCGCTGACGAGGCATCCAACGTCCCCGCGTTGGGTACTACTCCGGATTAGGGCATGACCCGAGAACGTTGGTCTAAAATGCAAGGGCGGGTTTTAAACCCGCCCTTGCATTTTTCAGGAACCCAGGCGGCCGCGCCTCTAAATCATCTTAATCTGGAAGCCGGCATCTTGGGGCGCTTGACCGCGGCCGTTCAGGTGGACCGCCGGATAGCCTCTCGCTCGTAACGTCGCTGCCAGTTCCGGAAACCCATAGACCGTATAGACTTGCTTGGGCTGTACGGTTTCAACATAGGAGACCAGTTCGTTGAAGTCAGCGTGGTCGCTGAACGGGAGGCTAACGTCGGCCCAACTGCGCCACTTTCTGCTGTCCGAAGCGGCCCAGCCAGACAGCTCCATCACACGTTTGCCCCGGTAACCTTTTAAGGCCGACGAACCCTTCCCCGGTGGGAACAGAGCGACGGACCCTTCGGGCCATTCGCCGTTGAACGCGCTGGCGCCACCTGGGAAAGTCACGCCCGCTTCCTGGTAGGCCTCGACAACTTTATAGTCGCTCTCCTCTACCACCACCTCGAATCCTTCTGCCAGGAGGTGATAGAGGACCTCTTGGGCCTTGCCCATTCGCCAACCCTGTACCACCGGCCGCTCGCCGCGAGAGAGCCAGGCGCGAAGAGTACGAAACGCCGTTGCCAGCACCTCATCCTGGGGCGGAAAGACGTAGTCGGGTCGGCCATAGGTGGATTCGATAACAAGGGTATCGCACCCCACCGGTTGCAATGGCTCATTGGTGGGGCTGGACCGCGTCCGTAGGTCTCCTGTATAGAGCAAGCGCTCCTCGGTCGCCTTGTTCCGGATCAAGGCTTGGGCGGAGCCCAGGCAATGCCCAGCAGGGTGAAGGGTCAGCGTGTAGGTGGGAGTCTCGAGAGGCTCGCCGTAGGAAAGCACCACCGGAGTGACCTTTTTCAGGTAATCGGACAGGAGAATTTTTGTGTTGGGGGTGAGCACCGGCCGGCTGTGGCGTCCCGTGTGATCAGAATGGGCATGGGAAATAAGACTGGATTCTTTCTTTTTACGCGAGTCCAACCAAATATCCAACTCTGGGAGAAAAACCCCGCTGTCAAACACCACCTCCACGTTACTTTTTTACCACTCTCCCTGGCCGGAAAGGTCCGCACATAGAGCCCCATAGCAGGCGTGCCAAGTATAGCATGGTGGTTCGTTGGCCCCGAGTTGCCGGAATATGCGACCACCAATTAACTAAGCCGGCAAAGCCGGCTTAGTTAACGATGCTTTCATCGACCATTTAGGCCCCGGCGATTTTCTGTACCAGATACTTTAGGGTTCCCTTAGGGACGTTGATGGTTATTTCTTCTCCCACCGTCCGGTCTAGAAGTGCCAGACCCACCGGCGAAGTGGTGGAGATTTTTCCTGTCGCGGCGTCGGCTTCCCGTACATCGACCAGTGTATAAGCCACAACCCGGCCAGAATTTACGTCCTTCAAGGTTACCTTGGCGCCGACCTCGGACCTGGCTACCTTCGCAGGCCGGGCCTCTAGAATCTGCGCGTTGGCTATGCTGGACTCCAATTCCCGGATGCGGGATTCGACAATGCCCTGCCGGTCTTTCGCCGCATCCAACGGGGCGTTTTCCCGGAAGTCCTTGTCAGCCATGGCCCTCTTGATTTCCTCTGTCACAATAACCCGCTCGCCCTTCAGGTCGTCCAATTGGGCCACCAGACGGTCGTACCCTTCCTGGCTCAGATGAGTTCCAGTATTGTTGTTATTACGATTGCCGCTGGCGGTCTGCGTAGCCCGACGTGGGGTCGCAGACTTGGCGAGGGTGTTGCGCCTGGTCCTAGGCACTCGCAGATGGGATGCGAGACCATTGTCGATCCAGCCTTGCTCCTTCCAGTAGGTCAAGAACGCCTTGACCGGGTGCAAACGGTGCGCCGAGTCAGGCCCACCCAGACCGATCTGTTGAGCGTAATCGGCAACTTCCGACGGCGAAAGCTCGGAGACGCTGCGCTCCCTGCCACACCAGGCCACGAACCGGCCCAACTCTTGGTGTCCCTGCTGGACGCTCTTGGCAGTCTTTTTCGCTGCCACGAATTGGGTCAGGGCCTCGGATATTGATAGCTTATTAAGCTCTACTGCCACGCAGTTACCTCCGCCGTTGGACGATCTCGTCTATTTAATTAAGCGCGTTTACGACCCTTTGATTCAGGCCTGGGAACCCGGCGAGGTGCTTTTTCCTCTCCTCGTTCAGGCGTTGCGCATATTCTTGAATCTGCTCAGGGGCATAGAATTTGGACAAATCGTATTGACTGATGTCCAAGCCTTCCACACTAAAGGGCACTAGGGTCACAAACAGATGGTCTGGCCCCCATTCGATAGAACCTCTGAGAATGCCTCGGATCATGGCCGACATCTCGGGAATCGGCACCCTTTTAACCGCCTGTCTAACCACCGCACGGCCCTGGCCGTCGCGTTCCAGGATCTCCCCAA
>CAZYBD010000018.1:0-13869 GCA_964645515.1 uncultured Dehalococcoidia bacterium
GAAGCCAGTGGATGTCAGAAAAACCTCGTCCGCGGTATAAGCACTGTAGAACTCCAGCGTCCCGTTCCGAGAGATCCAACTGCCAAGCTTGAGGGTGGGTCAAGGAGTCACCTCAAGACGATATTGGGCTGGTGGCCGGAATGATACCACAGGAAAACGAATCAGCCCATTTCTGCGGCCCTGGCTCTTTCAAAACAAATGACCGGAGAGGAGGGGTCTCCGGTCATCAAAAACCTATTCGCCTGTCTCTAGCGATTAAGCCGGGCTGGCGATGAAATAACTCATTAGGGCGTTTACGTAGCTCTATTAAAGGTGATCAATTCTATTCAACACGGCCCTAAATACATTGCGGGCGGCGTAAAAGGCTGTGTCACCGCTACCCACTCGTATCCTTCGATAATTAAGCTACAGGGGATCGAGAATCGAACCTAGGCCATCGACCAACGAACCAAGGACATCCCGCTTTCCCTGGGCTCACCAGCACGCCGCCCACATAATTAGGAAAGGAAATCAGGAACGGGTTTAGGCTGCGGCTCCGATACGAAATACACTGGTACCACAGGTCGGGCATGTGCCCTTCGTGGCTGGTTTTCCGTTCTTCATGGTGATCTTTTGAGGACTGCTGATCTCGCGCTTGCTCCTACATTTAACGCAATAGGCATCCATGGAACACCTCCCTAAATTTGAGTCAACATATTGTATTCTGCACGGGCGGGAATGTCAACATATGGTAGGCATTTTTCTAAGATTTGGTCGAAGGATGAAGCTGTTTAGCCGCAAACTTATTATGTACACCGATCCGCCGCGAGTATACTTTCCGCTCTTCGGTGATAAAATGCCTTCATTGAGCATGAGCATAGTCGTTAGATGGGAAAACTTTTAATCGTTCGCCACGGCGAGACCATCTGGAACACTCAGGGCAGGATACAGGGACACTCCGATATTGAGCTCTCCGAGTCAGGAGTCCAACAGGCTCGGTCTTTGGCGGAGCGCCTCCGCGAAGTGGAACTCGACGCCGTCTATTCCAGCGATTTGGTGCGAGCCTCTCGAACCGCCGAATTGGTTCTTGAAGGCCGGGACGTTCCGCTGTATCACACCGAGCGGCTTCGCGAGTACCACAAAGGGGCTTTTGAGGGACTGACCAATCAGCAAATCCAGGAACAGTTCCCGGCCCAGTACCAGACCTACTTGACAAAGGACTTGGATTTTGCTCCTGAAGGCGGTGAGAGTACAAGGGCGGTGAGCGTCCGGGCGTCAGGTATTATCACGGAAATCAAAGACCGTCACGTGGACGAAACCGTGTTGGTGGTGGGGCATGGTGGGTCGTTGCGGGCGGCTATGATGTCACTACTGGGGATGGCTTTGTCAGCGAATTGGCAGTTTTTCTTTGACAACTGCACCCTGACCATTGTCGACACCTACCAGGACAACGCTGTGCTTAGGTTGTTTAACGACGGTTCCCACTTGAACGGGCTAAACCGTGCTCCCTCCCACTAGTCGGATACCTAGCAGAAGAATGTAACGAGTTTGCCTGGCAACGTTTTAATGGTTCAAGGCACTGCTTCCCACGTGGGCAAAAGCGTCCTCGTGTCGGCCCTCTGCCGCATCTTCCGGCAGGACGGCTTCCGCGTGGCACCGTTCAAGGCCCAAAATATGTCCAACAACTCCTTCGTGACTGCGTCCGGAGGAGAGATCGGCCGTGCCCAAGCGGTCCAAGCCGACGCTGCAGGTGTCGAAGCCCGGGTCGATATGAACCCCGTGTTGCTCAAGCCGGAGGCCGACCACATCGCGCAAGTGGTCTTGATGGGACGGCCGCTGGCATCGGCCCGGGTCAAGGACTACTTTGGCCTGAAGGCACAACTATGGGACTCTGTCAAAGACTCTCTAGACAGGCTGCGCACTGACTTCGACATCGTGGTTGCAGAAGGTGCTGGCAGTCCTGCAGAGATCAACTTGAAAGCCACCGAAATCGTCAACATGCGGGTAGCACGCTACGCAGGAGCCCCGGTTATACTCTGCGGCGACATCGACCGTGGAGGTGTGTTTGCGGCCTTGGTGGGGACCTTGGAGCTGTTGGAGCCGGAAGAGCGGGAGTTGGTTCGTGCCCTAGTCATCAACAAGTTCCGCGGCGACGCCAGCTTGTTGACGGATGGGCTTACCTGGTTGGAGAAGCGTACCGGCATCCCGGTCGCTGGAGTGGTTCACCATTTCCGAGACATCCGGATCCCCGAAGAAGATTCGGTGGCTTTGGAACTGCCAGCGACAACCCGAAAAGAAGCAGCTCTGGATATTGCGGTGATCCGCCTGCCCCATATCTCGAATTTTGACGATTTCGACCCGCTGGCCGGCCATGCCGGGGTATCCTTGCGGTATGTCGATTGCGTGGGTGACTTGGGCCGCCCGGACCTTGTAATCATTCCCGGCACCAAAACGACCATTCCAGACTTGGCCTGGATGAATGAACGCGGTCTGACCTGCGCTGTGAAGGCCCGGCACCGGGATGGCTCGGCCGTCATTGGCATCTGCGGCGGTTACCAGATGTTGGGGCAGTTGGTGAGTGACCCGGAACGGGCTGAATCGTCGCTGTCCCAGATGGACGGACTGGGACTTTTGGCCACGACCACCGTGTTTCACGGCATTAAGGAGACCCACCGTGTGAAGGGCACGGTGATAGGGGCCACTGGGTTACTGTCGGGGGCTGCTGGCTTGCCGGTAACCGGGTACGAGATACACATGGGGCGCACGTCGGGCGAAGGAGTGGCCTCGCCGGTCCGGATCGATGACCGGGCGGACGCGCTGCTTGCCGATAACGACTGTTTCGACGGGGCCATGGACGACGCCGGTAACGTTATGGGAACCTACATCCACGGGCTGTTCCACAATGGAGCGTTACGCGGCGCGATACTCAATGAACTGGCCCATAGGAAGGGAGTGAGTCTTCCAAAGGGGGTCGATTTGGACATGGACCGGGAGTTTGACCGGTTGGCCGATTGGGTCCGCTCCAGCCTGGACATGAACCTGGTTTACTCCCTGGCCGGACTTGACCGGGACCATTACGGGCGGCTGGCTGCCCGCGGATGACGTCCCGGGTGGTTCTGGTGCTGGGAGGGGTTAGGTCCGGAAAGAGCGACTTCGCGCAACAATTAGCCGTCGAGCTGGAGCAACAGACCCCCGGAAGAGAAATATTGTACGTGGCTACCGGCGTCGCGTCCGACCCTGATATGGCGGAGCGGATCCAGCGCCACCGCCGGTCCCGTCCGGCTCACTGGTCGACCTTGGAGGAGCCGCTGGAGCTGAGCGATAGGTTGACCCAGCACATTTTAATGGGTCAATTTAATGGCGCTAATGGCGGCGTCCTGATAGATTCCGTGGACGTTTGGGTAGCCAATTTGCTTTTTATGGGAAACGAGCAAGAAACGAAAGACGAGGCTGAAGCCCGGGTCGGAGCGGCTATAGAGACGCTGTTGGACGCTGTTCGGTGCTCATCGGCGTCCTTCGTATTCGTAAGCAGCGAGGTCGGACAGAGCCTGGTTCCTCCGGACCCGCTGGGACGGAAGTTCCAAGACATAATGGGGTTGGTCAACCAGAGAGTGGCTGCCGCTGCTGATCAGGTATATTTGTTGGTCGCAGGGATCCCCAACGTGATAAAACCGTCCGAGACAAGCCCTCTGGGTGGAGAATAGCGCCGTTGGACACAGAGAGGACAAGTAACCTGCTGGGCTCGGCCACCGTACGGGCGCCCGGTGTCTGTGGGGAGCTGGCCCAGGGGGTCTTGGAAAACATCTCTTTTCTGGTCACATGCCCAATAGACTTCTATTCACGGGTCAAAGTCGACATCTATGAGCATGGGTTTGGAGTGGAGGTCACAGAGGACTGTTCAAAAACCGCCGCCGCAGTCCGCCGAACTCTAGCCCATCTGAAACGCGCCAAACTCAGCGCCAAGGTCCAAGTGAACAGCCCCATCCCCCGGAGCAAAGGAATGGGCAGTAGCAGCGCGGATCTGACTGCGGCTATTGCCGCTACCGGACTCGCGTTGGGTGAGGACCTGTCGCCGGACTCCATCGCCCAGATTGCGCTATCCATAGAGCCTACCGACGGCGTGATGATGCCCGGTGTGGCGTTGTTCGACCATCGGGCCGGACTTATCCGGAAGAGCTTAGGGCCGCCTCCCCCGATGGAAATAGTTGCCTTGGACTTTGGCGGCATTATAGATACTGAGGAGTTCAACCGCGTCGATCGGACCCGTGCTTGGACCGCCGTGAACCAGCAGTCGGCCGAGGCGTTGCAGTTGGTACGCAAGGGCATCGAGGAGAATGATCCAGTCTTGGTGGGTAAGGGCGCCACTATCAGTGCTCAGGCGGGGCAACAGGTTTTGCCCAAGGAGCACTTGGACGATGTCTTAGCGTTCGCTGGTAGAGTGGGTGCGGTTGGTGTTAACGTGGGCCACAGCGGCACTATCATGGGGGTGTTGCTGGACGCCAGGGAACGGCGGGGCAAGTCCACTTACCACCGGGCCAACGAGGCCTTCCCGGATGCAGAATCCGTGTACCATTTCCGCATGTTGGGCGGAGGCGTTCAACAAGTGGAATCAGGCCGATAGATCAATCCGATCAGAAGGATAGTCACGACGATGGCCGAATACAAACTGGCAGTTATCCCTGGCGACGGTATTGGGGTTGAGGTTATCTCGGAAGGCCGCAAGGTTCTGGAAGCCTTGGCGGGAGGGGCGGATGGTCTTGGATTCCAGTTCACGGAGTTCCCTTGGGGTTCTAGCTATTACCGGGAAACGGGCCGCTTGATGCCCGAAGACGGACTGGAAACCCTCGAATCGTATGACGCCATCTTATTCGGTGCAGTGGGCGATCCGGACATACCCGACCACATCACACTGCACGGTCTGCTGCTGCCCATGCGTCGTGGGTTCGATCAAGGGATCTGCGTCCGTCCAGCCTACTTGTATCCCGGTGTGGCCTCTCCACTGGCGGATAGGACGGCCGGGGACATCGACATGGTTATCTTCCGAGAGAACACCGAGGGCGAGTACGCTCCCATCGGCGGACGGCTGAATGCGGGTACGCCCAACGAGACGGTAGTCCAGACCAACGTGTTCACCCGCCGCGGTACAGAGCGGATTATTCGAGAGGCATTTGAATACTGTGGCAGACGGAATATTGGCAAGAAAGTAACGTCTGTCACCAAGTCCAACGCCCAGTCCTTTGGGATGGTGTTCTGGGACGAGGTGTTCGCTGAAGTGGCGTCGGATTACCCTCAGATCGAGACGGAGTCTCTTCTGGTGGACCGGGCCTGCATGGACTTAGTCCGCTGGCCGGAGGACTTCGATGTGGTGGTGGCTTCCAATTTGTTTGGCGACATATTGTCCGACATAGCCGCCGTGGTAACGGGCAGCCTGGGTCTGGCGCCCAGTGCCAATATCAACCCGGATAAAGAATTCCCATCCCTCTTTGAACCAGTCCACGGCGCAGCCTTCGACATCATGGGAAAAGGAATCGCTAACCCTCTGGCCACCATTTCGGCGGTGGCCATGATGCTGGACCACCTGGGGGAGCAGGGTACCGCCCAAAGGGTCAATGCGGCCGTTGCCAGGTGTCTGGAAGAAAGAAAGGTGTTGACGACAGACTTGGGCGGTAGCGCGTCGACCGCCGAGGTGGGAAATGAGGCCGTACGCCTGCTCTTGGAAGGGTAGGCGTACCACGGGTTTGACTCATAGGCGAAGAAGCTACGAGTGATCTTTCGTTCCCTGAGTCAGTTTTTCCGCGCCGGGTTGGCCGCTCTCTTGGAACAACAACCGGAAATCGTGGCCGCTTGCCAAATAACTGGCGAAGACGGTCGCGGGGTGACAAGCTGGCCCAAGTCCTGGAGATATACAGCCTCCAAGTTGTGGTCTGGGATGTCGCCCGGGAACCGTAAACTGCCATCAAAAACCTCGCCCTTCTGCCCGCAGGCGCTTCGCCAGTCCCGGCTCTGGATCTAGTGCGGCCCAAGTTTACCAGACTGAAGCGACTGGCGCGGCTGCCATCGGGATCGTTATCGGTTCTGGCGGTCCTGCTGCCGGAGGGTCCGACTGAAACTATGGCGGGCCCGGACGTGGGCATGACGGTCTCGGTGCAGACCATCAACGAGTTCATAGTAAAAGCCAAGGTGTGGAAGCCAGTGTAGGCCGGGCAGACTCAGTAGCGGCGGGTTAAGAACCTGCCCCTTCTTTCTGTAGCTATAGTACTGGGCTGTCTAGCCCAGTACTATAGAGACCATTCTCTTTTCCAGGGCCTGCCCGATTTGCATTGCCAACCTGGATCGCTCGTGGTCGCCGACTGTTCCCACGAAGGCCACTCCAAGCAGACGGCCCAAACGAAAGTCTACAACTGTGGAGGAAATCAAGCCGCTGGGACCTCCTTGCAGGACACGCAGGGACACAGACTCGTCGAAGAACCCGCTGGTTTCTACCCGGGTCGCAGCCACTAGTTGTTGGCCTTCCCCGACGCTCTCGCCCACGTGGTCCTCAAAGTCTTTTAGAAATACATCGTGCATCCAGTTGTAGACCGAGTCAGGACTGTCAAACAGATGTACGACTGACGCGGTCATAAAATCGAACCCGTCCTCCATCTGCATGTTGGAGGTGGGGCCGAATTCTCGCATACTACCCGTGACCCGTCCGGTTCGGAAGAACCGGTCGGCTGTGCTGCCGGCAAATCCGTTTCGGGCCAAAGTCTCGTTGTCCAGCTCTCCGTCCCGCACGATCTGGCGGCTTTGGAAATCAGGCGGCAAATCCGCCTTGTCCAACACCATGTCGGGCAGCGAGTTCTCAGAAACGCTGTAAGTTGCCCGTTCTAGCGAAGACCTTGCCAAACCAGATACACCTCCAATGGATTAATTGTTCATAACCCGGTCTCAACCACAGACCATGGGATAAACGTGTAAAGAACCCGACGTTCCCGCCAGCATCCTGCTCTTTACTTAGTTACGACTCCCGTCCCTGCTACTGTACACCTCGCCCGAATAGACTGGGCAGGAGATCCGGGACGTATTGGCGGAGTCGATGGCGATCTGCATCATGCGGCAGGGCGGCACCTTGACTACGTCCACCTGCTCCCCGGTCTCGCTAGGGTCCCGACTGCGGAACAGCTCCCACAACTGCTCGTTACCGCTGGGGCTGTGTCGCCGACGGTGCCCGCTACCAGGTAGATCGTCCGGGAGGGCGTAGGGCAGTTCCTATGATATGTCCTGCCACTCATCATGGCCATCGGCTATTCGGAGGAGCCTGGCCTTCGCCGATGAACTCGCCCTCCCCCTGCTAGGTTGATGTAGATGTGCGTACGGTGCTCTTTGACAGCAATTATGCGCCCTTCCAGCAATAATGCATCCTGGATTTTTCTGCCAATCGACCAAGTTGTCAAGGGGCGAGCCCGTGGTTGCCGTAGTCCGCTGGCGCGACGGGCGGCGCTGGAGTAGTATTTAGTTTGTCTACGGGAGGCGCGGACCCGGTACCTCGGATCGGAATTGTCGAGATTCCTAAGAGGGCGCTTTCCTAGGAGTGGGCTCCAAGGTGTGTCGATGAAAAACAAAGTGTATGCCAGCCTGGATGAAGTAGTGGCTGATATACCAGATGGCTCCACGGTAATGGTGCCCGGATTTGCAGGAGTGGGCGTTCCAAGGAACCTGCTGGCCGCGCTCAACCGGCAGGGGGCCAAAGGTCTCACCACTATTTCCAACAGCCCCGGTACCATCGATGAACTGGTGGATGTCGGGACGCTGGTCGAAGCGGGCCAGGTCAAAAAAATGATCTGCGCTTTCACGGCCTCACCGCACCCGTCTATCGTTACCCCCTTCGTCCGCATGTACAACGAAGGGACCGTGGATGCGGAGCTTGTTCCCCAAGGCACCATGGCTGAGCGAATACGGTGTGCCGCAGCTGGGATCGGCGGTTTCTATACCCCAACGTCAGTGGGGACTGAGCTGGCTGAGGGTAAGGAACACCGGGAGATTAACGGGCAGACGTACGTCTTGGAATGCCCACTGCATGCTGACTACGCGCTAATCAGGGCCTGGAAGGCGGACAAGCTGGGGAATCTCATGTTTCGGCTTTCCCTCAGAAACTTCAACCCCATCATGGCGATGGCCGCTACCACTACTATCGTGGAAGTGGAAAACGAAGTGTTGGAGCCTGGAGAGATTGACCCAGACCAGGTACACGTCCCTGGTATATATGTTGACCGCATTACAAAAATCCCGGAAGACGGCATTTGGTCCGGCTCTAAGCCCGGTCTATAGCTGTTGGCACCGGGGATTTGGAGTTGCCAAATGGCCGATAAGCCAAAGCTAGAACGGCAAGCTATGTGCGACAGGCTGGCGATGGAGTTCCAAGACAATTGGATCGTCAACCTGGGGATCGGTATACCGACCTTATGTTCCAACTATTCCGATCCTTCCAAGACAATAATCTATCATTCAGAGAACGGGGTTATCGGCTACGGTGCCTTGGCGTCGGAAGGCCATGAAGATCGGCACCTAGTTAACGCTGGCGGCCAGCATGTCACTCAACAGCCCGGCATGGCTGTAGTCCATCATGCCGACTCCTTCATGATCATTAGGGGCGGGATGATAGACGTTACGGTTATGGGGGCTTACCAAGTGGCCGAGAACGGTGATTTCGCCAATTGGCGTATCCCCAGCCGCAAGGGCGGAGGCATAGGCGGGGCCATGGACTTGGCGGTCGGCGCCAAGAGAGTTTTCATCGCCATGGAACACGTCACCAGGGACAACGAGCCAAAGCTGCTCTCAAGGTGCAATCTGCCTATAACGGCTCCGGGCGTGGTCAAGCTGGTAGTCACGGACCTGGGGCTGTTTGAAATCACCGACGAGCGGCTCAAACTGCTCGAGTACGCCCCGGGCTGGAGCGCCAGAGATATCCAGGAACTGACCGAGGCCAATCTGGTCATCCCTGACGATCTCAGTGAGTTCCGCTTCCGCGACTAGTCCGCTAATTTGATCACAGAGCACGCAAAAGATAGAACCTCTACCACTCCGTATCTCCTTGGTGAGCTTTCATAAACCGGTCCCACGACAAAGCCGTATAATTTCTTCACCGTGGTTTTTCTATATGACGAATATTTCCGTAGTGACTCTTCGCTGTACGGGACCCGGGAAGCTCCGTGGCCTCTCTGATTCTGGTCAACTGGCTGCTACGCCGCCGGCTCCGGTATTCGTGGAGACTGTTGCTCCTCACCTCCTTCGGCATCATCGCTGCGGTGACTCTCATGGCTACCGGAGCTCTGTATTCACGTGCCCTGTCAGAGGCGGGGCTACGTCACTCGCTAGCTCGCTTTTCGCCTCAGGTTCTTAACACCCAAATCATTGTCCAGAACCGGCCGTTGGATCCAGGCGATTACCGTCCTCTTGCACACGCGGTGGACCAGGCTTCAGATCTTCGAGTTGGGCATATCCAGCGGGGAATTGAGCGGTTCGGCCGCGTCCAGACCGGCTTGACCTCCTCAAACAGTCCCCAAATGCCTAGGTCGTCCGACGCTCCCAGCGGGCGACCGTTTTTCATGACCGGGTTTCAAGAACACTCCCACCTGACTGAGGGCAATTGGCCTCAGTCAGGTGGGTCCGCAGGTCCGGAGGGTGTGGAGATCGACGCAGTGATGGGCGCCCGAGCCGCGCGCACCACGGGGCTCGGGCTGGGTTCTCAGGTATACATTTGGCCGTTCCAATCAAATTCTACGCCGCTTTCCCGAAGTCCAACGGTTGAACGTATCACCCTCAATATAGTCGGCTTGGCGGAACCCAACGACCCTAACGAGGAATACTGGATGGGCGCCCCGAACCAGTTCACCGTCCAGCCTGTTGGTGAACAGATCGAAACCTTCTTTTACTTAACCGAAGAGGACTTCTTCGGAGTATTGGGGGCCAAGTTTCCGACTCTGGTGGGAGTTTTCGGGTTTTCTTTATTTCTCGACTCCTCCCTGGTAACTGCGGATGCCGTAGAAGCCACTCAGGAAGCCATGGCGGGATTGGAGACCGACCTCAACAAGCGCTACCCTCGGATTTTGGTGCTCAGCCGGATGAGTCTCACACTGGACGAATTCGAGCGAGAACTCACACTGGCCCGTGTGCCTCTCTACGTGTTTATCTCACTGATCATGCTGGTGATCGTCTATTTTCTTGTAATGATTACGGGAGTCTTGGGCCGCAGCCAAGCGGAAGAGGCCGGGTTGCTGCGCAGCCGCGGTGCCAGTTTGGCCCAGATCACTGGGGTGTTGGCGCTAGCTGAAGGCGCGGTCGCGTTGATTGCAGTTGTGAGCGGGCCGTTTTTAGCTTGGCTGATAGTTCGCCACCTCCTATTGCCCACGATCGTCATCTCGGGAAGTGGTGACGTTCCCGCCGGACTGGCAGCAGACATGTTTTGGATGGGTGCCGCTGGCGGGACCCTGACCGTGATCGTGCTAGTGGCAACGGCTGTGAGCCGGGCCCGGAAGGTGATGATGGAATCGTTGACCTCCCGAGCCCGTCCATATTCGGTTTCGTTCCTGCACCGGTACTATATCGATATCTTGGCGGGACTAGCTCTCGGTCTGATCTGGTGGCAGGTGCGGGGCAGGGACGGCTTCGTGGCTGAAGAACTGGCGGAACGCGGCGTGGTTGTCGACCTGACCCTTATCCTGGGGCCCGTGCTGGGTCTCTTTGCGGCCGCGGTGCTCCTGATGAGAGTGTTGCCAACGGCGGTGCGGTTGCTCTCCCTGGTCGGGGTCCGCAGCCGCTCCGCTTGGCTAATGCTCTCCCTCGTGCGTTTGGCCCGCGACCCAATTCCCCACGGCTCGCTGGCGGTAATGTTAATGCTGGCGGCGGCTTTGGGGGTTTTTGGTGCAACCTTTCAGTCCAGCCTTTCCAACAGCCAACGTCAACAGGCCCTGCACCGGGTGGGCGGAGACTTGGTTGTCAAAAGCCCATTATTGGACGAAGAGTCTGCGGCCGCGGTCGGATCGGTTCTCGGAGTCGAAGCCGTGACGCCGGTACTCCTTAAGTCGGTCCCCTTGCTCGACATCGCTCCGGGAGAGTCGGCCACCTTGATGGCCGCAGAGCTTAGTGAGCTGGCCAAGGCCGCTTGGTTTAGGGACGACTTTGCCGGTCGGAGCCTATTTGAACTGGCGGGATTGCTACAGACGCTACAATCTGGATTCATGGTCACCGAAGCGCCGCTGCCGGAAAATACAGACCGTCTTGGCCTCTGGTTAAGGGTGATCGATCCGGACGATCAGGACGCTTTGTTGGGCGCCACCGTATGGGCCCGGCTTTGGGACGCCCGAGGCCAATACCGCAACGTGTCCCTGGGCAGCATAGGCGACTTTCCTCCAAGCACTGTCGACGGATGGCGCTTTATGGAAGGGGAATTGCCAGATGCGGTTTCGGCGGCGGCCCGGCCTTTGGTTCTGGTATCCATATTCCTCAGCAGCACCTCTTTTACCCGAGTGACCACGGCCACGGTCCATATCGACGACGTTACTGCGTTCGTCGCCACCGGCCGGACCGTCATCGAAGACTTCGAAAACCCTTCCAACTGGCTACCGTTGGCCAACCGAGGGCCGGTGGCTGATACGGTCGCAGTGGGACCATCCGGAGCCCGGAGCGAGGGCCTGGGCTTGATTTTTAGCTGGGAGGAGCCCTTTGCCGGTGGGCAGCGTGGCGTACATCTGCCGCCTGGGCCGTTACCACTCCCTGCCATCGGCGGCCCCACATTCCTGCTAGGGCAGGAGGTCCGGATTGACCAAGGGCGCTTCGCTGTACCCCTGCGTATTGTAGCCACGACTGAGCATTTCCCCACCGTCTCCACGTCGCGGGGCCCGTTCCTGCTCTTGGACCTGAACCACTACAAAGAGTACTTGGACCTGCTTTCGGCGGGCCCTTTCGAGCATCCTGACCAACTTTGGCTGGCCTTGGACCCGGCGGCAGATCGCCAGCAGGTAAAGACGGCGGTATCGGCCCGGTTGCCGGTCTTACATTCCCTAGTTGACCGGGAACAGGTCGCAGATCTTGCAGAAAGCAATCCGCTGGCGGGTGGCGGCTGGGACGGACTGACCGCCCTAGGAATGGGCGCGATCGGAACGGCGGTGGTGCTGACACTGTCAGTGTTTTCTACGGTCTCTGTCCGTTCTGGAAAAACCGATTTGTCGGTTGCACGTGCTTTGGGGTTCTCACGCAGCCAGTTCCTACTGTCGGTGCTAGTGGAGCGTTTGCTGATCGCAGTTGCGGCCATTGCTGCCGGCGCCGCCATTGGCTACTGGCCGGGACTGGAATTGGTGGAAATAATGGACCTTACCCCTCGAGGTTTACCCGCTGTACCACCACTGGTTCCTGTTGTCCAGGGCTGGTTGCTGGCGTTGGTTTTGGGCGGTCTGGGTGCCGCCACGATGGCGTCGGTATTATTGACAGTGGTGCAGGCGCGCCGGTTGGACACTGCTAACATTCTGCGTGAGAGCGCCTAGCGCAGTGGAAGGTTCATGAAATCGATGGTCCGCCTCGCGTACGTCATGGCCTTACACAGGATCATCAGCGGTTGGCGCCTGGAATCCATACTTTTCGGGGGAATTTTGTTGGCGGTGGCCCTCATGGCCAGCGGGGTCATATTTTCCGAATTGCTCTCCAATGCCGCCCTGCGTCACGCCCTGGCTGGAGCGGAGCCGAACGAGGCCAACTTCTGGGTGCGTTCCTTCAGCAGTCTGGAAGATCCCCGATCGGTGGCAGGCCGCCGCTCGGCGTTCAATGATCGAGAAGCCTTTATTCGGGAAAAGGTGGCGTCGCCCTTCGAGCCTTATCTCAAAGACCAGTCCCGGCACCTGGAGACCGCTACCTTCTTCTTTGAAGGTCATCTCCAACTGGAGCTTGACGACGAAATCCGCCCCCGCGGTGCGGTGGCCAATATGACCGACATGTTGCCAGAGCGGGTGCGCCTGTTGGCGGGCGAATGGCCGGGCCGTCCTGGCGTGCCAGGAGAGCCACTGGACGTGGCCGTTGACGCACTGGGGGCCGAGATCCTGGCTTTGGAAATCGGTGACGAGATGGGGGTTTTTCCGGCCGCATCGTTCACAGACCCGCCATCGACTCCAGTTCGCATAGCTGCGATCTTTGAAAGAGTGAACCCGGAAGACGAGTTCTGGTATGGGACTGGTTCCTCGTTCAGCCGCCAAGACGAACGCTGGACTCTGATTCCTCTGTTTACCAGCGAGGAGATACTTATCGACCGGTTGTTGGGCGCTTATCCGGCGTTATACACCGATACAACCTGGTATTTCTTCTTGGACCGGGAGGGACTGCTTGCTGGTCAGGTAGATACCATCCAGCAACTTATCGCTAACGCCGAACGGGAGGTCCAGACCGGTCTTCGGAATTCCAGCTTCGAAATCAGGTTGGACAGCGTACTGAGGAGCTTCGACGAGCAGATGCTGTTGGCGAGAGTTCCACTGTTTCTGGTGGTGTTTCTGGTTACCGTCATTCTGATCTACTACTTGGCGCTGGTAACAGGATTAATCGTCCGTTCTAGGACTAGAGAACTCGCCATGCTGAAAAGCCGGGGCGCAACGACGCTGCAGTTAGGTTTCTTAGGGTTCTTGGAAGGGCTGCTGCTGGCCGTCCCGGCGGTGCTCATCGGGCCGTTTGTGGCTGCAGGAGTAGTAAAAGCGCTGGGGAGCGTTTTCTTTGGACTGGGCGGCGGCACTGAAGAGCTGTCCGGTGTCCCAGTCAGCGTTACTCTAGAGGCCTTTCTCTTGAGCCTGGCTGGCGGCGTGCTTGCTGTGGGCGTGTTGACCGTTGCTACTATGGTCGCCGCCCGGCACGGTATTGTGGAAGCCCGGCTGTCCG